>CAWZYX010000036.1:0-24599 GCA_963966315.1 uncultured Winogradskyella sp.
ACGCAAATTATACTTCCGGAGTTAATGGTTATAGGGTAGAAATTAAAGGTTTTGGGGATTGTTTTGGTACCGACGATTTTAAGGAAGGAACCACGGCCTTTTTAGAAAAAAGAAAAGCCAGGTTTCCCGGGAAATAAAACCAAATTACAAAGTCAATCACTCACAAAATGGTTTCAAATTACTGATGAAAATGAAATCTTTTTAATAAAGATCTTGTATACAAGTGCAGATTGGTGTTTGGGAAATAACATTTAATTAGTCTTGTTGTTCATCGCTGATATAGATTTTTTGCATTAATTAGAAAGTCTATCAGTTAAAAGTTTAAGGCCAGATCTATGTAAAAACACCTTGCTTATTTTGAGTGATTTGTACAATACTAGAAGACGAAATTTTAACAATAAACTTATTTAAAAAAATTCAAAACCAAGAAAAAACCTACAAAATTACGGAAAAACCGTAATGTGCTCATATTAAAAGCTTATAACTGTTAAAATTACTGTTAAAATATCGTATTCGTAGGATGATGCATTGGATGGGGGGGGGAAAAAATGTAATTTTCTATTGTCTTTGAAGGTTTGGCCAATGTCTATTACAGCTGAACTTGATAAAGACAAAAATGCATTTATAGTCAACGTTGACTTTTTTTTACTTCAAAATAGGCAAATAGGCAAATAGGCAAATAGACAAATAGACAAATAGACGTTAAATAATATTAACTTAAATTATTTGAAATGAAAAAATTATTTTCAGCCTTATTTTTTTTGCTTATTGGTTCTTATGCCTTTTCATCCAACGGCATAAAGCAGCTAAGTTTTAATTATGCGGAGGCAACGGGAATTATAGAAAAAAGTTATTATGAAGGGTCTTCAACAGTAAATATTGAAGACGAAAATTTTATCTGGTTTGACCATTGTACCATTAGAGTTGAGAAAATTGACTCAGACGGTAACGTGACCGATTCGGTAGAAGTGACTAACTACGAAGGAGATTGTGAAGCTGCAAAGCGTGCTGCATTCAGAATACTTGGAATAATTACACCTATTTAATTAATTAAACCATAAAATATTAAATATGAAAAATATAATAATTGTACTGTTATTTTTGTTTACAACGACAAATTTACTTGCTGTAAATGTAGCATTTGAAGAGAGTCTAATCGAATCGTCTACAGAATCTATAAATCATCAACTTATTAATGAGTTGAACTTGCATAATGATTTTGAGCCAAATTGTATCATTGATATAGAAATTGTCAATAGTGATGGAGAAAAAACCGCCCATATTCATGTAGAAGCAACTGTTGAGTCTCATGAAGAGTGTGATACTTTAAGAAGAGCTATTTTGGATATGGCAACTGAATAATAATACTTTGTTAGAGATAAAAAAAGACCATATTTTTTGGTCTTTTTTTATCTCTTTACTAATGATTTGTACTATGAAAAAAATAATTAATTGCATTTTGTTTCTTTCATTTTCCTGTTTGTTGATTAATGCCCAAGAAACTATTAACACCATTAAGGTTGAATATGATCTAATTCTAAATACTGATTTTCCGGTTCAAAAAAAAGGCGAATTAATTATAAGTAATAAATTAAATCAATCCATCTTTTATGAGGTTTTAGAAAACAAAGAAAATAAGATTATCGAAGAAGATGGTAAAATTAGAGTTATAGTTAGTGATAAGAACGTTCGGTTCAATCATACCGACTTTAATAAGAATATTCTAATATCTTCTGAATCTGCTTCAAACGACGAATTTAACGTAACTGAGCCTATTCCGAGCTTTCAATGGAAGTTACAAGATTCAACGAAGATAATTGGAAATTTTGAATGCAAATTGGCTACATCGTCTTTTAGAGGACGTAACTATTTTGCATGGTATACTGAAAATTATCCTCTAAAATTTGGACCATGGAAATTCAATGGACTACCTGGGTTAATAGTTAATGCATATGATGATTCTAGACGCTATATTTGGAGTTTAACTGGCTTAAAAACAGACTCTATTCCTTTTAATAAATATTTGGCGAGTGTTGAGAATAAACTAGATACACTCTCAATTGAAGAATTTGTTCAGAAAAAATACGGATCAGATTTGAATGCACGTTTAATATCTAAACTGCCACGAAACACTTCATTTAAAGTTAGTCAAACAATCCGCAATGGTAAAGAAATAAGATTTGAATGGGAAGAAGAGGATCAAAAAGATTAGTTTTTCTTTTTTTCTGTGCTTTCATTCAACTTCATAATGTTTGTCTCTCTCAAGTTGTAATTAATGGTAATGTCAGTAATTCAGATGGAACTCTGAACTCTGTTAGAGTTATTTTAAAGGATGGTAATTCAGAATCTACTTTCGCTTATACCTTTACGGATGAGAACGGCAATTATCAATTAAAGGTAGGTAAATTAGAGGGTAACTATATCCTGATCTTTTCGTCATTAGGTTATGAGTCAAAAACGATTCAAATTTCTCTCCATCCGAGAAAACCAGAGATTAACATTAATGTCGAGCTCAATGAAAAGCCCATGAAATTGGATGAAATAGTTATCCAAACTGAAAAGCCAATTTCTATAAGAAACGACACTATCACCTTTAATACTAAATATTTTGTTGACGGAACAGAACAAACTGTCGAGCAATTATTAAAAAACATTCCAGGAATTAATGTAGGACCCGAAGGAACCATTAAAGTTGGCAATCAAGAAATTGAGAAGTTGTTGGTTGATGGAGATGACTTTTTTAACAGAGGGTATAAAATTTTATCGAAGAATATGCCTGCATATCCAATTGAAGAAGTTGAAGTGCTGAAGAACTACTCAAATAATAGACTATTAAAAGGAATTGAGGAGAGTAATAAAGTTGCCTTGAACCTAAAGCTTAACGAAAAATCCAAACGAATTTGGTTTGGGAATATTGAAGCCGCTTTTGGTCCCGTTGATTTCTATAATTTCAAAGGCAATTTGATGAATTTCGGAAAACAAAACAAATACTATCTTTTGACGAACGTCAATAATATTGGTTACGATGCAACTGGCGATTTAAATAGCATAATTAGACCTAATCGCCTTAATTCTCCAGCTAGCCTTGGTGACAATCAAAGTGTAAGATCTTTATTAAATTTATCTCTAAACCAACTAAATTTTCAACAGAGTAGAACTAATTTCAACGATGCAGAACTGTTATCTTTAAATTCAATATTTAATCCCACTGAAAAACTCAAAATTAAAGTTCTTAGTTTTTTTAATTGGGATGAATCCAGTTTCTTCAGAAACAGGGTTGATATAGTAGATACAAATGACGCCAATTTCGTCAACACGGAAATGTATGAACTTGAAAATAAAAAACAAATAGCATTCGGAAAATTGGATTTAACTTATAATATCTCAAATTCTAAAATGTTAGAAGCTACTACCAAATACAATTACAATAATTTTAATGATGACTCTAATTTAGTTTTTAATGGAAATTCTACGACAGAAAGTTTAGAACACAATAACGTTCTTTTTGACCAAAAAATGGCTTATTCTAACAAATTCAAGGACAAAAAAGTATTTTTAATATCTGGAAGATATATATATGAAAAACATCCTCAGATTTATAAGTTAAATGAGTTTTTCTTTACGGATTTATTTCCAGATCTCGAGGAAGCCAACAATGTGTCTCAACAGAGCATTAACCAAATGCAATTTGCAGGAATAAATGCTCATTTGTTAGATAGAAAGGAAAACGGACATTTGTTGGAGATCCAATTAGGCAATGAATTTAGAAAAGATAGATTACAAACAACATTTTCAATTTTAGAGGATGATATAATTTTAGATAATCCAAATGGCTATCAAAACCTCACTAATTATCAAGTCAATAATCTTTACTTCAAGAGTAAATATCGATTAGAAATCAGTTCTTTAGGAATAACAGGTAAATTAGATTTACATCAATTTTACAACGAATTAGAAAATACAAATTACACAAGTATCCAGAATCCTTTTTTTGTTAATCCAAGTTTAGGTTTTGATTGGAAAATAAATGATAGAAACAAAATTATCACTACTTATTCATTTAATACATCGAACGCAGGAGTAGTTGATGTATTTAGTGATTTCGTGTTAACTGGGTATCGTTCCTTTTTAAAAGGGACAAATGGTTTTAATCAATTAGATTCATCAAGTATTATTTTCAACTATCAACTAGGTGATTGGAGCGATCGCTTTTTTGCAACTGCGTTCGTTTTATATAGTAAAAACCATGATTTTCTTTCAACAAACACGATTTTAAGTCAGAATTTTGTTCAAGTGGAAAAGATTTTAATTAAGGACAGAGAGTTTATAAATATCAACTCTAAACTCGATTACTATCTGAAATTCATTACGACTAATTTAAAACTGGACTTAGGTTATACAAGAGCTGAATTTAAGAATATTGTAAATGATTCAAATTTACGAAAAGTCACGTCAGTTAACTTCAATTATGGATTTGAATTAAGATCCGGACTTAATGGTGTGTTTAATTTCCATCTCGGGACCAAGTGGAAATCGACTGAAGTTCAGACCACTACTAATAATTCATTTACTGATAATATCAGCTTTATAGATTTGTCGTTTATCTTTAACAAGAAATTTGATATTCAAGTGCAATCAGAACGCTATTATTTTGGAAATTTAATAAATGACAACAAATATTACTTTTTAGATCTAGAGGCAAGATATAGGTTGCTAGAAGACAAATTGATATTGGGAATAAATGGTAAGAATCTTTTCAATACTGAAAGTTTTAGGAATGTTGCGATAAGTGATATTGGAAGATCAACTTCTGAATATAGATTATTACCAAGATTTGTGCTACTTGAAATAGAGTATAGGTTTTGAAGATGGTGTTTACTTACGAATTATTAAACAGATCTATCTATTCTATAGTATAAATTATTTTAACTAGACGTTTAATAATTAAACGCCTTAGTCTTGCAGTATAAGCTCATTTCAATTGGTTGGAAAAGGACGCGCCATGGAGATGATCATGACTGCAGGGATGATTGATGCCAATCAGGCACTTCAATACGGATTGGTTAACCATGTAAAGGCTCAGGAAGAACTGCTCGAGGCCTGTTATGAAATAGCACAGAAGATCATGAAGAATTCATCGGTTGCCATTGGTAAAGCAATTGAAGCTGTCAACGCTAACTACACGGCTGGGGTTAACGGTTATGAAGTAGAAATTAAAGGGTTTGGGGATTGTTTTGGGACAGAAGATTTTACAGAAGGAACCACTGCTTTTCTAGAGAAGCGCAAGGCAAATTTTCCCGGAAAGTAAAAACTACATTCTGTAGCCACGAGCTCCCATCTTTTCCTGTAACTTGTTTAAGTGAACGAAGCACATAAAATAAAGGGAAGAGGAGCTCAGATCAACACCAAAAACCGGTTCGACAGACTTGTGCATGAGAGACGTGACGATTTCTTAAACTACTGTGCGCGATCCGGTGATGTTCCTGATCAACAAAAAACAACGTATCTTTCTGTTCACCCAAAAACCATTGTAAACAAGGTAAAGAGCCCTGACGTTGGCATGAGTTACTCCCTTAATCCTTATCAGGGGTGTGAACACGGTTGTGTGTATTGCTATGCAAGAAATTCCCATGAATATTGGGGATACTCGGCTGGTTTGGAGTTTGAAAAGCAAATACTGATTAAAAAAAATGCTCATAAACTGTTAGAGGACCACATCACCAGAATATCATGGCGGCCCGAACCGATTGTGCTATCAGGGAATACAGACTGTTACCAGCCGGCTGAACGAACCTTTAAGCTCACAAGAAAATGTCTGGAAGTATTTTTAAAATACAGACATCCGGTTGCTATTATTACCAAAAATGCATTGATATTAAGAGATCTGGATTTGTTAAAATCTTTGGCGAGGCATCATCTGGTACTTGTGAACTTGTCTATAACTACCTTAAGTGAAGAAACCAGACGCATGATGGAACCGCGAACTGCGAGCGTCTCCCGACGATTAAAAACCATCAAATCTTTAAGTGATAACGGAATCCCTGTTCGTGTCATGCTAGCTCCAATTATTCCAGGTATCAACAGCCATGAGATTCTTAAAACGGCCAAGCTAGTCTCCGAGCATGGTGCTCTGGATATTTCCCATACAATCGTACGTCTGAATGGGGCTGTGGGAGAAATATTTGCAGACTGGGTTCATAAAACTTTTCCCGATAAAGCCGCAAAAATCCTTAATCAAATAAAATCCTGTCACAACAACTCACTAAACGATTCCAGATTTGGCCTAAGAATGAAGGGAGAGGGGCCTATCGCCAGTCAAATAAATCACTTGATGGCATTGGCCAAAAGGCGCTATTTTAGAGACAAGGTTTTACCACATCTATCGAGGGACGAGTTTAATTCCTGTCCTACTGGGCAATTGCGTTTGTTTTAAATAAAAATGGGCCTTAAAGGCCCATTTTAGTCAGTTAGGTAAGTGTTTAACCAACCGTAATTTTTATTTGTTTGTTATGCTTATCTGATTTCATAGAAGCCCATTGCACGATTTTGTGCGTTAGATAAAAAGGACTTCCAATGATCAATATCATTACAAAGAACGGATTCTTAAGTAATTCTAATGATTCACTATTAATTTGTTTCTTGGTTTCCATAATCATTGAAATTGATGTATGCATCTTATTTGGGGGTTTGCAACAGAAGGACAGACCATTAAACTGGAAGGTGGGCCCGAAGACCCACATCATCCATCGCAAATAAAATTAACTAAATTAACTAAACTTAGATCTTAAAATGTCGTTTGTATGTTCTCCCGTTCGCGGTCATTACTACCTTGTAACGACCAGGTGTTTTTTCTTTCAAATTATACACTCTCTTTAGAATGGCATTACCTGAAACCGATTCCTCATGAATATGTCTGTTTTCGAAGAAAATTTTAATGGTCAGGGTACTTTCTTTATCCAGAGCTAATTGAGAGATCAGAACCCTGGAGTTTTCCATTCTAAACACCGGTTTGTAAACAGATTTTTCGGTATTGTTCAAAAAGGTTACCTCCTGAGCCGTCACAACGAACTGCTTGGTTTTAATCTCAAAGTCCTTGTCCAATTCCAAAGTGTAAAGTCCGTCTGCCAACTGACTCAAGTCAAAACTGGTATCAAACGTTTCGGTTTTAGTGATGGTTTCAGAATAGATGATATGACCAGAATTATCTTTTATTGCCAGCAAATACCCTTTACCATCTTTAAGCGTCGCCTCGGAGCGCACAGCTACCGGACTTGTTTCTACTCCACCATTCGCGTAGCCCGCTAATGTTACTAACATTAAGGCTGCTATCAGGGTTGTTTCTTTAATTGTGTTCATTGTACATAAATGTTTTATGATTACGGTACAAATGTATGGTGAATAGTTACCATGGAAAACATCAGATTTAATCAATATATATGCTAAATTAACCCAATAAACCATGTTAACTTAATGTTAAGTTAAAATAACACATAATTAAGGTAATTTACCGTAGTATGTTCCGACTAAGAGCTGTAATTTTGTGTTTAATCCTGCGTTATGAATCAGAAGAAACCCACTTTAGAAAAGATCAGTCCCGAGTTCGGGAGTTCTATTTTTGTTAGAAAGAATAAGGCTTACCCAGGGCCAGTAAAGCCCTTTTGGCACTTTCATCCGGAAATAGAATTGGTTTATGTAGATAAGGGCAGTGGTAAACGGCATATCGGAAACCACTTATCTTATTTTAACAATAGTCAATTAGTACTATTAGGATCCAACTTACCCCATAATGGTTTTACAGATCGTTTAACGGTCAATGGCTCAGAAACACTGGTACAATTTCTTCCGAATTTTCTGGGGGAAGTATTTTTATCAATTCCGGAAATGAAAAACATTAATAAGCTTTTTAACAGGGCGAAAAAAGGAATCTTATTTGGTGTAAAGACCAAGAAATCTGTTGGGCCGAAGATCCAGGACTTACCGGAGTTAAAGGGCTTAGCCAGAATTTTGCTACTACTTGAAATACTGGAGGACCTGGCGAATGCCGAAGATTATACCTTACTGAATGTGGATGGCTATGTGGTGGAAACCGAACCACAGGACAGCACCAAGATGGAAGTTGTTTACCGCCATATAAACGACCATTTCAAAAGACAGATATCTCTTGAGGAGATTTCCGATAAAGCCAATATGACGGTTCCAGCCTTCTGTCGGTATTTTAAAAAAACCACTGGTAAGACCTTTACCAAGCTAGTTAATGAATACAGGGTGGTACATGCCACTAAACTGCTCTCCGAAAGTAATATGAGTATTACCGACGTGGCTTTTGAATGTGGTTTTAACAATTTTTCGCACTTTAATAAATTGTTTAAGGAATTCACTGGAAAAAGCGCTTCCAAATACCGCTCTGAATTGAAACGGATAGTTGAGTAATTATAGTTTATCATAACTCACCTTCCCACTCTTTATAAAAACGGTCTAGATAGAGTTCCATGAATTGATGCCTTTCGATAGCCAATTGTTTAGCCGTATTGGTATTCATTTGATCTTTAAGGAGCAGTAGTTTTTCGTAAAAATGATTGATGCTAGGGCCCTTGGCAGCTTTGTATTCCTTTTTGCTCATTTCAAGATTGGGAGCTACATGAGGGTCGTAAAGTGGACGGTTTTTAAATCCTCCGTAATTAAAGCAACGAGCAATGCCAATGGCTCCGATGGCGTCTAATCGATCAGCATCCTGAACCACCTCCAGTTCCCTACTGTGAAAAGACGATCCAGGGCCGAAGGAGTTTTTAAAGGACATTTGTTGTACAATGTTCACGACATGTTCGATGATTACAGAATCGACATTTTGACTAAACAGGAATTCCCGTGTCATTTTTGGACCAAGACTTTCATCCCCCTGATGAAATTTAGAATCGGCAATATCATGCAAAAGTGCCGCCAGTTGTACCACCAGAAGATCTACGGGCTCTGAGGCGGCAATCTTTACAGCAGTGTTATATACACGGTTGGTGTGGAACCAATCATGGCCTCCTTCAGCACTAATCAGCATGCGCTTTACAAACTGCTTTGTTGCGTTAATTAGCTCATTCATCCGGTAATTCAATACTTGAAACAATCGTATTTTCTACCTCTCTTATGGTTAGGTCCAAATCTTTAATGGAAGCAATATCAACCGGATCATGTACCTGAAACCTTATATGGGCTCCAAGTCCTAGAGGAAATTGTCCGTATTTTAAAACCTTCCATGAATTGTTAATGGTTATGGGTACGATTAGTCCATTAGGAATATGCTGGATCATTGTTTTGAGCCCTTTGGTCTTAAAGGCTTTTGGATGGCCGTCACGACTTCTGGTTCCCTCAGGAAAAATAACAGCGGCCCATTTGCGTTCACTGATCCGTCTGGCAAACCCTTCGATAGCCTTTATCGAGCCTACAGCATCCCTACGATCGATCATAACCGATCCCCCATGCCTTAGATTATAGGATACACTTGGAATTCCCTTTCCCAATTCTTTTTTACTAATAAACTTAACATGGTGTTTTCGCAAATACCAGATAATTGGAGGAATATCGTACATGCTTTGATGATTGGCCACTAGGATCAATGGTACTCCCAAAGGAATCTGATGAGGATTATTAAAACTAAATCGGGTTCCCAGAACATTTAAGCTACGCATCAGGAAGAATTGAAGCCAATCCACACTTATTTTATGCGCTTTGTACCCAAAGACATTAAAGCAAAACCATTGAATGGGGTGAAATATGACAAGGGATAACCCAAAGCAAATGAAATAAATAAGCGTTATGGGAAAGGCAAGGATTTTAAGCATGTTGTAAAATTAAAAAACCACGATGTTTATCGTGGCTTTAAAGTATCAAATCACACAGTATTTTAACAGTGCTCGTTGTAGGCATCCATTAAATTCTCAGCGATCATTTCTGCTGGTCTTCCTTCGATATGGTGACGCTCAAGTATATGTACTAACTCACCGTCTTTAAATAAAGCCATACTGGGTGAACTTGGTGGAAATGGTATCATGAACTCTCTTGCCTTTTCGGTTGCTTCTTTGTCAACTCCTGCAAACACAGTCACTAATTGATCTGGTGTTTTTGCATTTTGCAAGCTCATTCTCGCTCCTGGTCTGGCATTTGCTGCAGCACAACCACATACTGAATTGACCACCACAAGAGTGGTGCCTTCTTTTGCAATAGCAGCCTCAACAGCATCTGCCGAATGTAATTCCTCAAAACCAACATTAGTTAAATCTTCACGCATTGGTTTTACTAATTCTGCTGGATACATATATCTTTATTTTTTATTACTTAATAGGTTACAAAGATACCAATTGTGTAACAAATCGGAAGACTTGTACACCAACTAAATAGTATATTTACTCGGTAAAGAAGAAATTTCGGGAAATACAGAGTGAAACATTCAAAAAACAACTAGTTGAAATGAGCTTTTCTAAATGGATAGGAGCGGCTATTGGTTGGTCGTTTGGTGGTCCAATAGGGGCAGTAATTGGTATGGCTCTTGGGAGTTTGGTTGATAACCTGTCTGAGGAGCGACCGAAAATTGGCTCAGGAAGGCGCAGGAGGCCCGGCCCTCAATCCAAACAAAAGCATCCTTATCGTGATACACGACCAAAAACACAATCGGGCGACTTTGAGGTGAGTTTACTCATCCTTGCATCCATCGTCATTAAGTCTGATGGTAAAAAGGACCAAAGAGAGCTTGAGTTCGTAAGGCAGAAATTTTTGAGCATGTATGGTAAGGAGCGAGCAAATCATGCTTTTGATTTATTTAAAGCCGTAAGCAAACAAAAGGTTTCCAAACGACAGGTGAGCATGCAAATCAGGCAAATGATGGACCATGCATCACGGCTGCAGTTATTACATTTTTTATTTGGTATAGCCAAGGCCGATGGACTGGTATCAGATGACGAGTTACATACCATACACACTATTTCGGGATACTTGGGGATTAGCCAAAAGGATTTTGAGAGTATCAAGGCTATGTTCTACGATAAAGGGCTTAATGCCTACAAGATCCTTGAGTTAGAAGAGAAAGCATCCGATGCTGAGGTAAAAAATGCATACCGATCTATGGTTAAAAAGTATCACCCTGATCGGGTCTCACATCTGGGCCCGGAACATCAGAAGGGGGCTGAAGAGAAATTTCGTCAGGTGCAGGAAGCCTACGAATACATCCAGGAAAAGAGAGGATTTAAATAAAAAAACGACTTGTAAGGTCGCTTTTTTATTTAATGTATTTTCCCTTTAATCGAGGGCTTTACTTATTTTTTTGACAAGATCAGCAGAAACATTAGTAATACTTTGCGGATCATCCACCTGCGAAGTAACTACTGCCACAAGTTGATTTTCGTCAGGAGCTGTTAAATCATAAATTGTTGTCTCAAGAATGTAAATCTGTGCTGTAGAAGTCGTTGACGAAGCAGGTACATAGCTTCCATAGCTGGAGTAAGCATATGGATGGTAGTAGTACCCATAAAACCCTCCATAATATCTGGGGTAATAACCTGAATAGTTCCCGCCGGCATAATAACCACCCGAAGTCGTCGTTCGAGTCTCCTCTTTGTAATCTTTCAATGCAGTTAATATAACAGCATCAAATCCTCGGGAATCTAGCATTTTTTGAAGGGCTGCATCATCTTTATCTTCTTGATTATTAGGAGCAAAACTCGGAAAAACTGTATAGCTGGCAGAAGCTTTGAAACCATTGGCAGTCATTTGATTTACAATTTCGTCTTCTAGGGCTATACGCGCTTGTTTGTCCTGAGTTCTGGTGACCACAAGAAAATTGTTATTTTTCATTTCACCAATATTATCACTTTTCCAGGCATCCAATACCTGTACACTTGAACATGAAGTCAGGGCCAGAGCCGCGATGCAAATTAAAGATTGGAGTATTTTTTTCATTTGATTATTATTTGATCCTCTAAAAATAGAAAACAAAAGCCATAATCGACAAAATTTTATGATCTAATCGTATTCTCTGGGCCGTTTTGAAAATATAGTTAATTTTGTGAGATTGTTTTTAAAAATCCATTTTAAATACCTGAACCCCCGATGGAAATTGTACTTGATTATTTTGAGTCTATAGATCCGATACTTGGTGCTTTTTACGCTTCGCTTTTCACTTGGATATTGACTGCATCAGGCGCTGCACTTGTGTTTTTTGTTAGAGGAATGAATAGAGCCCTACTGGATGGGATGCTCGGGTTTACTGGAGGGGTGATGGTTGCTGCCAGTTTTTGGAGTTTACTATCGCCTGGTATTGAAATGAGCGAAGGAGAAGGTTTTGCTAAAGTGATTCCATCGGTCGTTGGTTTTGCTCTTGGGGCAATGTTTATTTTTGGATTGGATAAAATTCTGCCACACCTTCATATCAACTTCAAGGAGTCGGAAAAAGAAGGCGTTAAAACACCTTGGCACCGCACGACACTACTGGTCCTCGCCATTACCTTGCACAACATCCCTGAAGGCTTGGCTGTTGGAGTGTTGTTTGGAGGAGTAGCAGCTGGTATTCCTGAAGCAACCATTGGAGGAGCTGTCGCTCTTGCCCTGGGTATAGGTATTCAGAATTTTCCGGAAGGTCTGGCAGTGTCCATGCCGTTGAGACGTCAGGGGGTTTCTAAGTTCAAGTGTTTCTGGTACGGTCAACTATCGGCCATTGTAGAACCCATCGCAGCCGTTTTAGGCGCTGTTGCGGTGACTTTTTTTCAGCCAATATTACCTTATGCGCTGGCCTTTGCAGCCGGAGCCATGATCTTTGTAGTGGTAGAAGAAGTGATCCCGGAAACGCAGCGGGACAAGTACACAGATATTGCTACCTTGGGCTTTATTGGAGGCTTCATCATAATGATGACCCTGGATGTGGGGCTGGGATAGTATTAATGACACCCACAATCGCTACTTCCACAAGCATTACTGCCTTTAATTTTTTTAGGAAGAAAAAATTTCCAAACAAGAAACCAAATGGCCAATCCAAGAGCTGAAAACATCAGAATATTTTGAATTATTGCATTCATTTCAGACAATCAATTGATAAGCGATTAGAGCTGCAATATACGCAATTGCTGTCATGATCACTAATTGATACATGGGCCATTTCCAGGAATTGGTTTCTTTCTTCACTACGGCCAAGGTGCTCATGCACTGCATGGCAAAAGCATAAAAGAGCAATAATGAAATTCCTGAGGCCAGATTAAAAAGATCAGCACCTGTTTTTGGATTGATTTCTTTAGCCATTTTAGCTTTAATGGTTTCCTCCTCGTCGGTTCCCACACTGTAAATGGTGGCCAAAGTGCCAACAAAAACCTCTCTTGCAGCAAAGGAGCAAAGGATAGCGATCCCTATCTTCCAGTCGTATCCCAGAGGACTGATCACGGGTTCAATGGTTCGGCCGGCGATACCTATGTAGGAGTGTTCAAGTTTATGGGCATTGATTTTTTGATTCAGAGCGGGCTCATCCAGATCTAGATGAGCTAATTCGCTGGTAACAATTTCCTCGGCATTGTTGAACTGTTCTCCGGGGCCATAGGAAGCGAGAAACCACAGAACAATTGAAATGGCGAGAATGATCTTTCCCGCACCAAATACGAAAGCTTTGGTTTTTTCAACAACGGTGATTCCCACATTTTTTAACTGAGGAGCCTTGTAATCAGGCATTTCAATTAAGAAGAAACGTTTACTTTTTATTTTCAATAGTTTGTGTAGCACTGCAGCCGAACCAACTGCCATGGCAAAACCAAGTAAATAGAGCATCATTAGGGCTAATGCCTGGTAGCTCAGGCCTAAAAAACGACCCTTAGGAATCACCAGAGCGATGATAATGAGGTATACGGGTAATCGGGCAGAACAGGTTGTAAATGGTGTTACCAGAATGGTAATGAGACGCTCTTTCCAACTTTCAATATTTCGGGTAGCCATTACTGCAGGAATAGCACAAGCTGTTCCGGAAATAAGAGGAACCACACTTTTGCCACTAAGCCCAAAACGACGCATGATTTTATCCATTAAAAAGACAACGCGACTCATATAACCACTTTCCTCGAGAAGGGCGATAAACAGAAATAAAAAGGCGATCTGTGGTATAAAAATAACTATTCCTCCCAGACCTGGTATGACGCCTTCTGCCAGTAAATTGGTAAATGCTCCGTCAGGTAGACTCTTCTTAACCCAATCACTCAGGGAAGCAAAACTTTGGTCAATAAAATCCATTGGATACTGTGCCCAGTCATAAATGGCCTGAAACATGGTAAGCAGTATTACAAAAAAGATAAGATAGCCCCAGATTTTGTGGGTGAGGATTCTGTCCAGTTTAATGCGAATGTCCTTAGCCGACTTTATATCAATGGTCTTGCCTTTTTTTAGTATCTCATTGATAAACTGGTATCGTTTGATGGTCTCCTTTTGCTGTAGTCTCTTAAGCTCAGAATCAGACTTAATTCCAAAATCTGTGAAACTGTTTATTTTTTGTTTGTTAAGCTTTCCAAAGTTGACATCCTGGGTAATGACCAACCAAAGTTTGTACAGTTGTTGGTCAGGGAATACTCTTGACAGATTGGAAAAATATGATTCATCGATCATCGAGATATCCAGACACCGCTCCTTAGACAACTTTTTGTAGTTAGAGATCATGGATTTCAGTTCATCGATTCCTTCATTTTTACGCGTACTCGTAAGGGCTACTTTAGTTTTTAAAGTCTTTTCCAAATGATCCACATCAAGTGAGATCCCTTTTTTAACCATTCGATCGGACATGTTAATGACCAGAATAGTTGGGATTTCCAGATCCTTGATCTGAGTGAACAACAAAAGATTACGTTTGAGGTTTTCCACATCCGTTACCACTACAGCCACGTCTGGGTAGTCCTTATCATTGGCATTTAGTAACAGTTCAATGACTACACTTTCGTCCAGAGAGGCAGCGTTCAAACTGTAGGTTCCAGGTAGATCCAGAATGTGAGCCTTAATCCCCAAGGGTAGTTTACAGACCCCGGTTTTTCGTTCAA
This sequence comes from uncultured Winogradskyella sp., assembly GCA_963966315.1. GTDB lineage: Bacteria > Bacteroidota > Bacteroidia > Flavobacteriales > Flavobacteriaceae > Winogradskyella_A. The sequence goes on from CAWZYX010000036.1 coordinate 15,039, forward strand.
CTGTAATACCTGGATAGTTTCCAACCTGCTGCTTGAGCCCTGTTAGGGCATTAAATACAGAGGTTTTTCCCGTATTTGGATTGCCAATGAGTGCAACTTTGATTTGTTTACTCACCGGCTAGCTCTATTTTAATGTGAATAGCGGTCTCTTTTCTAATGGCCAGATGAGTATCGTTGATATTAAGATACAATGGATCTGATAATGGAGCTATCTGAACCAAATGCGCCTTGTTGCCAGGTAAACAACCCATTTCCAATAACTTCAACGGAATATTTGGAGAGGACACATCTTTAATAATGGCAACTTGTCCCCGTTTTAGTTCTGCTAGGGTCAATTTATCTTTTCTGTAATTAGAGATTCCGACTTTCGCTGACATAAACTCTACTGTAAATTTTCAAGGCAAGAGCTATTGAAAATCAGGTTTTGTTTATTTAGAATAAATTTAAAGAAGCAAAAATACTGTAAAATACCGATGTGAAAAATTTAAAGTCCAATTTTAGGATTCTTTTTTAAGGATGGCAATATCTTGGAGGAGCCGCTGTATATCTTCCGGATTAGTACCGTCATAAAAGCCTCTGATCTGTCTTCTTTTATCAATAAGCATAAAGTTCTCGGTATGGATCATATCGTATTCGTCCCCATTTCCGTCAGTCTTCACAGCGAGATAACTTTTTCGAGCTAATTCGTAGATCTGTTTTTTATCGCCAGTTACAAGGTTCCACTTTCGGTCAATCACCCCTTTTTCCAGGGCATATTTCTTTAATTGCGCAACACTGTCAATTTTTGGTGTGACCGAATGCGATAAGAGCATTACCTCATCATCGCTTAAGATCTCCTTCTGAATCTGATACATATGATCTGTCATGATGGGACAAATGGTCTGGCAGGTCGTAAAAAAGAAATCCGCCACATAAATTTTGTCTTTATAAGTGTCTTGGGTGACCAACTCACCATTTTGATTAATAAGTGAGAAATCTGCTATTTTGTGGTATTTACGCTGATGCTGTATGGTAGAATCCACTAATTCTTCACTGACCATTGTGGGCTGATAGATGGGGAGTGGTTTTTGGACATTCAGTACATTAAAAATGATCAAAATGATGATCAGGCAAAGGATGCTAAAAGCGATTGCAAAATTTCTGTAACCTTTAAAAAAACGTAATAAAGACATTTAGCTCGTGATCAATTTGGAAATACAAAGTTACGACCGCCGCCTTGTATAGTAAAGTTAATTAACCAAAAACTAATAGTGTCTGTCCTACTATTCTTAAAGAATAATAAATCGATGTTAAATAAGTCCTGAAGGAAGGGATAATTATTTTCTCAATCTTCTTAAAAGGTTACTTTTGTGAATTGAAATTTTGAAAACGATTCCAATGGAATTCCTTATAAAAATATCTCAGTTTTTGCTGAGCTTATCCTTACTAATAGTCCTGCATGAATTGGGACACTTTATTCCCGCAAAGTTGTTTAAGACCAAAGTGGAGAAGTTTTACCTCTTCTTTGATGTCAAATTTTCACTTTTCAAAAAGAAGATTGGAGAAACAGTGTATGGGATCGGTTGGTTGCCATTAGGGGGCTACGTTAAGATCGCAGGGATGATTGATGAAAGTATGGATAAAGAACAAATGGCTCAACCGCCCCAACCCTGGGAATTCAGGTCTAAACCGGCCTGGCAGAGACTGATCATTATGCTGGGAGGGGTCACCGTAAATTTCATTCTGGCATACGTTATTTTTGTGGGGATGTCTTTCTTTTTTGGGGATGCAGACGTTAAGGTAGACAGTCTAAAAGGAGGATATTACGTGGAAAATCCGGTGTTGCTTGATGCTGGCTTTAAAACTGGAGATAAGGTGGTGTCCATTAACAAGGTTCCCATTGAAAACGATTCGGATATTGGTCTGAATATTATCAGCGCCGAGGAAATTACCATAGAGCGTGACGGAATACTACAAACCATTGTGCTTCCTGAAGATTTTCTGGGGCAGCTGTCATCCAGCGGTAGTAAATCACTTTTTAATTTCCGATATCCTTTTATCGTAGAAAAGGTATCCGATACATCTCATAACAAAGGAGTGGATCTGAGGTTGAACGATCAGATTTTGATGATCAATGGTCAGTCTGCGGAGTATTTAGATGAGTTAGAACCCTTATTGCAGCAGTATAAAGGCCAAAATGTGACAGTTACTGCATTGAGAGCAGGAGATACTATTAATCGAACCGTTGCTGTGAACGAGAATGCAAGGCTGGGCATTTACCGAATATTGGACATGAGTACCTTTGACAAATTGGGATATCTGGAAGTTTCCCGCAAAGAGTACGGTTTCTTTGAGAGTTTTGCTGCCGGCGGGCGAAAATTCAACCGTACCTTAAGCAATTATGGATCCCAGTTAAAGGCTATTTTCAGCCCAAGTACAGGTGCTTACAAAGGATTAGGTGGATTCAAGGCCATTTACGATCAATTTCCAAGTGCCTGGTCCTGGTCTTACTTTTGGGGCCTGACCGCCTTTCTTTCTATCATGCTTGCGGTCTTAAACCTTTTGCCCATTCCGGCCTTAGATGGAGGGCATGTTATGTTTTTACTTTTTGAAATGATCTCTGGAAAAAAACCCAGTGAGAAATTTTTAGAACGTGCTCAGATCATCGGCTTCTTTATATTAATCGCTTTGGTTTTGTTTGCCAATGGTAATGATATCTTCAAAGCACTTTCCAACTGAGAGGATTATTAAGACTTTTTTAAGAACTAATTCAATCGTTTGATGTTTTCTATGATGTCAAATGAGTGAATTGAAGAGTTTGATTTCTGTTTAAAGGAGCTCATATGAAGCTCTATCTTCCATCATTAAAGGACTTTGACTTGTTGATAATTTTGTGAACAAAGATGAGGTCAATCCACAAAATAGAGTCAAATAAAACCTGAATTTTATACATCCAATTTAGATTAATTCTACCTCATTTATGGAAATCAATTATATAGTAAAACGAGATTTTACAACAAAACCTTTTGAAAAAAGTAAAATAACAAATGCTGTTTTAAAGGCGATGACAGCCCTGGAAAACGGCAGTTTAGAAGACGCTGAACGCATTACCGAACTGGTGTATGCGGCTTTGGTTGAGCAGAAAAAACTAGACGTGGGATTTGTACCTACGGTTGAGCAGGTGCAGGATGGAGTGGAGCGTGCGCTTATGGCTAGCTCCTTTCTGGATGTTGCCAAAGCTTACATACTTTACAGAGACGAACAGGCCAGAAAGCGTAAAGCCAATATTTTTGAAAAGCGAATCAATCTCAAGCCTTATGAATACCCCCAGCTCTATGAGTATGTTCCTGCTATTCGTCATTCGTATTGGATCCACACAGAATTCAATTTCACCAGTGACATTCAGGATTTTAAAACAGGACTCTCTGATGTTGAAAAGAGCGCTATTAAAAATACCATGCTGGCCATTTCGCAAATTGAAGTGGCTGTTAAGACTTTTTGGGGCGACATATACCATCGCATGCCAAAACCAGAGATTGGTTCTGTTGGAGCCACCTTTGCTGAGAGTGAAGTAAGGCACCACGATGCTTACTCACATTTACTGGAAATTCTGGGGCTTAATAATGAGTTTAAAAACCTTAAGAAAAAACCGGTAATCATGAAGCGCGTTCAGTACCTCGAAACTGCGCTTAAGAATGCCAAGAGTGATGATAATAAGGAATATGCCGAGTCCATTCTTTTATTTTCTCTGTTTATAGAACACGTTTCTCTGTTTTCTCAGTTTCTGATCATTATGGCTTTTAACAAGCACAAGAATGTACTCAAAGGAATTTCAAATGTGGTAGAGGCCACTTCAAAAGAAGAACAGATCCATGGAGACTTTGGGATAGATGTCATAAAAATCATCAAGGAGGAAAATCCGGATTGGTTCGATGCAGAGTACGAAGAAATGATCCAAAATATGTGTAAAGAAGCTTTTGAAGCTGAAAGTAAGATTGTAGACTGGATTTTTGAAAAGGGAGAAATTGACTTTTTACCAAAGGCTGTTGTAAATGAATTCATTAAGAATCGCTTTAATAATTCGCTTGAGAGTATTGGAATTGAAAAAGTGTTTGAGGTTGATGAAAAACTACTTGCCGAAACCGAGTGGTTTGACGACGAAATCATAGCGACCAAACACGGTGATTTCTTTGTGAAGCGATCCATAAACTACAGTAAGAGAACCCAAAGTATAACCAGTGATGACCTTTTTTAAATGAAACCAGAAACCAACTTAATTACATCCAGCGAACAAACAACTACAACACAATCAGATTTAGTAACAGCCAGGAAAAAATCTCTTGAGACCTACAAAGAGCAAAGTGAAGGAACATTTGCGTGGTTAACAGACCATAGCCGTAAGTTCCTTGCCTCAGGATATCTGGTAGATGGCGTTTCTCCTGAAGAACGCATAAGAGAAATTGCCGACCGCGCCGAGACCATTCTCAACAAACCTGGTTTTTCAGATAAGTTTTATAACTACATGTCCAGAGGATTCTTTTCATTAGCGTCACCAGTTTGGTCCAACTTTGGAAAAGAGAGGGGTCTGCCCATCAGCTGTTTTGGATCTCATATAGATGATGATATGGGGAATATACTTTATACCCAGTCTGAAGTTGGCATGATGTCCAAGCTAGGTGGTGGCACCTCAGGCTATTTTGGCAAAATCAGGCACAGAGGAGCCCCCGTAAAGAACAATGGTCAGGCCTCAGGTGCTGTTCATATCATGCAGTTGTTTGAATCGATGGTGGACGTGGTGAGTCAGGGGTCGGTGCGCCGCGGCCGCTTTTCGCCCTACCTGCCTATTGACCACGCAGATATTAAGGAGTTTCTGGAAATAGGAACGGAAGGTAACCCTATACAGTCCTTAACTCATGGCGTTACCGTTTCTAACGACTGGATGGAAGAAATGATCGCTGGTGATGTCGAAAAACGATCTGTTTGGGCTAAGGTCTTACAGAGCAGAGGCGAAATGGGATATCCATACATCTTCTTCAGAGACAATGCTAACAACGGCGCTGCGGATGTGTATCAGGACAAACAACTACCTATTCACGCTAGTAACTTATGTACTGAGATCATGCTCCCTTCAAATGAAGATTGGTCTTTTGTTTGTGTGCTTTCCTCTATCAACCTTTTGCATTACGATGAATGGAAGGATACAGATGCTGTAGAAACAATGGTGTGCTTTCTGGACGCAGTCATCTCAGAATTCCTTGAAAAGCTTGAAGCCTATCGCGATTCATCGGACCGGGAGGACCGTCAGACCTTCTTATTTATGGAGCGTGCCTATAATTTTGCCAAACAGAATCGAGCGCTTGGTATGGGTGTATTGGGTTGGCACTCATTGCTGCAATCCAAAATGCTGGCCTTCAATAGTCAGGAAGCCTATAACCTCAACAGTGAGATCTTTAAATTTATAAAGGAGCGTTCGTATAAAGCTTCTGAAGACCTGGCTGTGGAATATGGCGAGCCTGATGTTCTCAAGGGTTACGGCAGACGAAATGCTACCTTAAATGCCATTGCACCAACGACTTCATCGGCATTTATTCTTGGACAGGTATCACAGGGGATAGAGCCTATTTGGTCTAATATTTATGTGAAGGATATTGCCAAGATTAAGACGACGATTAAAAATAAGTATCTGGAAAATCTGCTTGAGGAAAAGGGAATGAACACTGCCGACGTGTGGAAGAGTATCAGAGAACACGACGGATCTGTTCAGCATCTGGAGTTCTTAACTGATCAGGAAAAGGATGTCTTTAAAACCTATGCAGAGATCGATCAGATGGATATCATCTATCAGGCCGCAAATCGCCAACATCATATTGATCAGGGACAGTCGGTCAATATTATTGTTCATCCTGACATGCCCGTAAAAGAGATCAACAAAATTCATGTCACTGCATGGAAATTAGGACTAAAGTCTTTGTATTACCAGCACAGCATGAACGCCGCTCAGAAGTTCAAGCAAAAGAAAGAATGTACGAGCTGCGAAGGTTAAGTGTTAGAGTTGTTAGAAAAAAGGTCAGTTTAATTTCAGAACTGACCTTTTTTTATGGGGTGCTTGTTCATTTTGACGAAAGTGTCCTATAAATTGTTTTATCTTTTGTAGAGAAGAAAAAAATAAATTATATTTGCGCCTGCCTAATCGAAAGCCAGGCAATTGAATGCTAAATTCCTCAGTAGCTCAGTTGGTTAGAGCATCTGACTGTTAATCAGAGGGTCGTTGGTTCGAGCCCAACCTGAGGAGCGAAAGGCCCAGTAGAGATACTGGGTTTTTTATTAATATTAGTGTTTTAGGGATGTGGCCCTTATTGGCTAGGGATCAATTGCAGCGCAGAGAATTCTAGATCAGTCAAAAACCACGCTAGCCAAAACTAAGTTTGGTTTTGTTTATTGAATATCGGGATGTGGCGCAGTCCGGTTAGCGTACACGGCTGGGGGCCGTGTGGTCGCAGGTTCAAATCCTGTCATCCCGACTAAGCGAAAAAGTGATTTGTGAAAGCAAATCACTTTTTTGTTTCCGAAAACTGCCAAAACTTTGTTTTAGAGCAGTTTTAGGGAACAAAAAACTAATGCTTAAGCATTAGCACTTTTTCATTTGCAATAAGGGTTTATGAGGATTCTTCAAATCCTTTTTGCCAATTTTCGATAATGTTTGGGAGAAACAAAAAAAGATGCTGGGTAGCAGCAAAGCTTTATTTGCAATGAGGGTTTATGAGGATTCTTGAAATCCTTATTGTTATTTTTCAATACTTGACATTATTTAGGAAAATAGAGAAAATTAGAGTTGTGGCCAAAGCCAATACAGGAAGACCAAGGCAATGACAGCTCCAATGATATTCTGAATCATTTTGTTCTTCACAATAAACCCAATAATCACATCTAGTCCTATTCCAACAAAGGAAGCGAAGATTAAGCCACCAAGGGAAATTAAACCCCAACCACCGTTATCGGCAAGTTGATTGTAATTACTTATTAATATATAAACACAATATATCAATAAGACTAGCATTGCTGAGGTGAGAACGGTTAGTTTCATTTAATTCAAATGATTACCTGATTTTTTTTGAATTTTATCCTTCAAATCTTTTAGTAGATAATAGTCTTGTTCTGATTGAATGGAAAATCTCTTCTCTATATTAGTATCAATACTTGTAAATGAAATGCTGTTGCCAGTTCCACTGGACCTTTTGGGTCCAGGGGAGTGCCCATTGTTAAGCAATTTCCCAGAAAAGTTCTTAATCTGAATATCTAAGTTATGCACTTCCTTTAGTGAATATGTATGGCAAATTCTTATTGTTAGAAGTAAACACTATTGAAACTAAGGTTAATTTTACAGTTTATTAACATCAATTGCGGAAAAACCGTAACTCCATGTCATTTCTTTGATTTAATTTACTGAAAAATCCAAATCTCATGAAACGTATATTTCTTACATTATTTTTAATTTCAGCGATCATTCTCTTGTATGGTTGTAGTAATGACGATGACTGCCAAGGTGTTGAGTGCTTACCCCCAGAAACACAATCAGGTGCTAATACAGCGGGTTGTTTGGTAAATGGAAAAGTTCTTATTCCTAAGCAAGATGGAATAAGCCCATCTGTAGTAGTTTATTATCAACTATTTGAAGGCAATTACTTCTTTAACTTAAGTTTTATTGATCAATCAAATGGGGGTCTTGAAGGTGTTAGACTTCGTACTGGATATATAGAACTTGAAGAAAATCAAGTTTATGTTTTAGACAAAAACCGTGATGAGCATGGTGACTTTGAAGGTGCTGGTGGAGAATACCAATCTAGTTTTTCCAATGAATATCATACCACCTCTGTAGTAACTGGAGAAATATTTTTCACAAGAGTTGACCCGTCTAATTCTACTATTTCTGGAACTTTCTGGTTTGATGCCATTAACGAAGAGGGTGAAATTGTAGAAGTTAGAGAAGGCAGATTCGACTGGGACTATTAAAAAAGCCGCCCTGTTGCAGCAGGACGACTCAATAAATCAATCCTTTTAACTAAAATTCAATCTTTCAAACTACTAAATTATGAAATCTTTTTTTTCAAAGTACTTCTTCGTACTTTGTTTTAACGTGTTGTTCATTTCCAACACTGTCTATTGCCAATCTGTCAATAACACCTTTGCAACTGAAATTGATAATATATTCCAACATTTAGACAAAAACCGAGTTCCTCATGGAATCCTAACTGACTATGGGTTAGAATACGTTGACTTAACTGCATACGGTTCTAGTCTTAACTCTGATAATTATACAAATAGAGCTACTATTCATGAATCATTCTATACTCTTATATCTTCTCGCATAAGACAAGTTAACACTGGCTTTATGCAGCCACATGATTTTGAAAAAAACTGGAATAACCATCGATCAAAAGGAAAAATCACTTTAGGTGGCTTGTTCTTTAAGTATTCTAAATTTCTTGACAATGCATATACGTCAGGTAAGGTGAATATCTCTAATAATAAGCTATATGATGTCTTTAACCGTGGCACTTGGGTAAATCCATAAGAAGAAAAAAATCTATTTATGATTGCACCTTCTATAAATTTCTATAAAGGAACTAGCTTTCAAGTGAAACTACCACAAGACATTTTCTTAAGTAATTACTCTAATCTTATCCAGAGCATAGAAGTAGACTTCCAAGATGGTCAAGGTTATAGAACTATTAGTTTTAATCAGACTTTAAATGTAAGTTATTCAACTGCCAACACTTATGTTTGGAAGTTCCGCTTGACTCTTACAACCGGACAACAGTTATTAAGTCATTCTGAAGTAATTATTGAAGAAGGTTTAAAAACAAAAGCATATGGAGCACCTGCTCAGAAAATAAGTGCTCAAAACATTGTTCAGAATACAATTTCTGATGAATTTGAAAGACAACCAATAACTGCAAGTAAACCATTTGAGGGTAGATTTGGCACTGCCACTTTATTCATTAGAGACTTAGGTGATGATGGTATTAGGAATCCTTTGATCATTGTTGAAGGTTTTGACACTGGGGGAGTTTTAAATCCTGAACAAGAAGGAGGAGATAACAATATTGAAGACTTTTTAGAATCTGTTGAGAATGGTACCACTAATTTTGAACTAACTGTTGATGGCTACGATATTATATATGTTGATTGGGACAACGGGGTTGATTTCATACAAAGAAATGCCTATGTTCTTGAGGAGGCAATTAAATGGATAAACGACGAGAAACAGAGTAATGGCAGTTCAGTAAAAAATGTCATTCTCGCCCAAAGTATGGGAGGCTTAGTAGCTCGTTATGCCTTGGTTGATATTGAGGAAGACCCAAATCTCACCCATGACACAGAGCTCTTTATTAGTCATGATTCCCCCCATCTTGGAGCTAATACTCCAATCTCTCTTCAACATTTCAACCGTCACGTAAAAAAGTTGTATCAGCGACTGCCTGTACTCTACGTAGGGGCTGAGGTTATTATTCCAGCTGCTTTTAGCTATGCTAATATTTATGTAGATGGTTTTAATAATCGATTTGGTACAGACTTAAGTCT
>CAWZYX010000037.1:0-24529 GCA_963966315.1 uncultured Winogradskyella sp.
AATTTGGCGCCCTCCTCTCGTACATAAGCCTGATGGTGTTTACCCATCACTTAGTGATGTTTTCGCTGGACTTCTTTGAATTGGCCCAGTTTTTAAATATTTTAAAAAACACCTTGTTCTCTGGAATATTTTCCATCATTTTGAGTTTAATACTTATACGCTTATTTGACACGAGTAAATGAGACGATTTTTACTTTTATTTTCGGTAGTGTTCGTAGGGTTGGTCTTTCTGGGAAGACTCTTCTACCTTCAGGTGTTTTCATCAGACACCTACAGCATCCTGGAAGACAATGCCATTAGAAAGGTTTATGACTACCCAAAGCGCGGCTATGTATACGACCGCAACGGTAAATTACTGGTAGCCAATCAGCCTTCATACGACCTCATGGTCATTCCTCGCGAAGTGCAGGAGATCGATAGTTCAGATCTCAGGGAGTTTTGTCGCCTCATCAATATTTCCCTCGAAGACTATAATGTAAAATTGAGTAGCGCCTACCGCTATTCGCCCAGGCTACCCTCTGTTTTTATTTCTCATCTCTCTAAAGAAGATTATGCGGTACTGCAGGAAAAAATGAGAAAGTACGAAGGGTTTTACATTCAGAAACGTTCTTTAAGGTCTTACCAGACTACTATAGGTGCCAATGTTCTGGGCGATATTGGAGAGGTGAACAACAGAATTATCAAGAACGATCCCTATTACCGGCTAGGTGACCTCATTGGAAAGCAAGGGGTGGAACTGTCTTATGAAAACACCCTGAGAGGACAGAAAGGCATAAAGTTCATTCAAAAAGACCGCTTTAATAAGAACATTGGTCCCTATAAGGATGGAATTTATGACACGCTGCCTGTTCCGGGAAAAGACATTACCATCACCATCGATGCCACTCTTCAAGAGTATGGAGAACTGCTCATGAGCCATAAGCGCGGAGGGATCATTGCCATTGAACCCGGCTCAGGGGAGATATTGGCCATGATCTCGGCACCCAGCTACGATCCCAACTTACTGGTAGGACGCGACCGTTCCAAGAATTTCACAAGGCTTTATCGCGATTCTGTGGCCCAGCCGCTGTTTGACAGAGGGCTTCAGGCCATGTACCCTCCGGGCTCTCCCTTTAAAACACTCAATGCGCTTATCGGTCTTCAGGAAGGGGTCATCACTACCAGCGACCGCTTTTCCTGCTCTATGGGCTACCGCTATGGCAACAGAAAAATGGGTTGTCATGCGCACAGAAGCCCGGCCAATATGAACCTGGGCATATACGAGTCCTGCAACTCCTACTTTGCGAACGTGTACCGAAGGATCATCGATAAGTATGAAACGCCGGCTGAGGGAATGGACGTCTGGAGCAACCATGTGAAAAGCTTTGGTCTGGGCAATTATCTCAATAACGATCTTAGTGTAGGGCAGCCGGGAAAAGTGCCATCGGCCGCTACCTACAACCGAGCCTATGGGGAGAATAGGTGGAGCACCACTTTCACCATATCAAATGCTATAGGGCAGGGGGAGGTGCTGGCCACACCCATTCAAATGGCCAATATGGCAGCGGCCATTGGTAACCGCGGGTTTTACTATACCCCCCATATCATCAAACACATAGAAGGTGAGGAGATCCCCGAACAATTTACAGTCCGCAGAAACACCACCATCGACAAGGAGCATTTTGAACCGGTGGTACAGGGCATGTTCGATGTATACAATAAAGGTACCGCCAAGTATGTGCAGGTACCTGGGATAGAGATCTGCGGAAAGACCGGAACGGCTGAAAACTTCACGAGAATAGACGGGGAGCGTGTACAGCTTACCGACCATTCCATCTTTGTGGCCTTTGCCCCTAAAGACAATCCTAAGATTGCTTTGGCTGTTTTTGTGGAAAACGGGTACTGGGGTAGTCGATTTGCAGGGCGTATTGCCAGTTTGATGATTGAAAAGTACCTGCACGGAACCATTAGTAGAACGGATCTGGAAGACTGGATCTTAACCCATAGTCTGGAACATGAATACCAGAAGCCTTACTCTGGCGAACCGTTTAGAATAAATGGAGAAACAGAATTTCAGGTGATCGATAAAATTGAAGTACCCCAACACTTAAAGCACCCCAAACCGGCAATTGAATAGACAATTAGACAGATCGTATCGTTTTGACTGGCCCTTGATACTGCTCTATCTGGTCCTTGTTTTGTTCGGGTGGCTCAATATTTTATCTGCCTCCCACTCCGGTGAGATCTCCAGTTATTTTGACCTCACTCAGCCCTACGGTAAGCAGGCGGTGTTCATTATACTGGCGGTAGTGCTTATTGCCATTACCTTGTCTCTGGAAGCCAAATTTTATGAGCGCTTTGCCAGTATTATTTACCTGCTTTCGATCTTGTCTTTACTCGGTCTCTTTCTTTTTGGCAAAAACGTCAATGGTGCTACCTCCTGGTATGGCTTTGGCAGCATCACCATCCAACCCAGTGAATTTGCCAAGTTTGCCACTGGTCTGGCTGTGGCCAAGTACATCAGCGACCTGGAAACAGACCTGTCTACTGTTAAGGATCAGCTCAGAACTATTGCTATTGTTTTGCTTCCTGCCGTTCTTATTCTGCTGCAGAACGATGCCGGAAGTACCCTTGTTTACGGGGCATTTTTCTTTGTACTCTATCGAGAAGGTATTCAGCAGATCTATCTGATTGCTATTCTGGCTATAGCAATGATAGGGATTCTCACCCTTAAATTTGGGATCACTATTACCATGGTCTCACTGGTGATACTGACAATAGTGGTGAATCTATATCTGCGTAAGCGGAAACCACCTGTTATTCCCTCCATAGTCCTGCTGCTCATTAGCTTTGTATTGTCTTTTGGCATTTCGTTTTTCTACACCTCGGTTCTCAAACCTCACCAGCAGGACCGCATTAGTCTATGGCTTCGGTTGGAAAAAGACCCCGATAAAATCGAACAGATGAAGCAGACCATTCTGTACAACCTCAACGAATCTGAAAAGGCCATTAGCTCTGGTGGATTAACCGGTAAGGGCTTTTTAGAAGGAACGAGAACCACAGGTAAGTTTGTGCCCGAGCAGCATACAGACTATATTTTTAGTACAGTAGGAGAGGAATGGGGGTTTGTTGGCTCTGCTCTGGTGGTGGTTTTGTTTGTGTTGCTTATAGCTCGTATTGTGGTCCTGGCCGAGTCGCAGAAAAGCCAGTTTAGTCGTGTGTATGGCTACTGTGTGGCGTCAATTTTCTTCGTTCACTTTCTCATCAATGTGGGAATGGTCATGGGACTCATCCCTACCGTTGGCATTCCCTTGCCCTTCTTTAGCTATGGTGGCTCTGCCCTCTGGGGATTCACTATCCTGCTATTTGTGTTTATAAAGCTGGATTCCAACAAGATCAACGAATGGTAATAAAAAAGACCGCAGAGCGGTCTTTCATACCTGACGTGCTTTTTTATTCGTCAACGAATAAAAAAAGACACCAGACCATTAAATAACACTTAAAATACTAACCATTCAAACTTTTTTGCTTCTCCGAGCCTAAGCACAACAATACCCGGAAGCACACGTAATTAGTATGTAACAACCTATGAAAAAATTTACCAATCCAAGGCTATTTGATGTCTGGCGTCTTGTATAGGATCTGTCTCTATCAAATCAAACTAACTCAAAAGAGACCAATTGTAATTTTTCCTTTTCAGTTCGTCTTGCAACTATTTTTATAATAGTAAAGATCGCACTTATTTTTCATATAATTTTATTTATGTTTATTATGATTATTATAAATAAAAATTATATAAAACAGGCTTACTGTCCTTGTCCGAGTGAGTAGCCACGTACCCCGTCAAAGGTATACAGGTTCTCCGTCTTGATGGTGTCTATTCCTGCCCCAATGGCCTTGTTCAATACTTCGATGATATCTGCTTTGGTCACCTCTTCGCCTTCGTTGGCTTTAAATCTGCATCTCCAGTGATCGGTACAGAATGTTTCATCAAATCCATTTGGCCATACCTTGACCCCGCGGTTGGTGATCATAGTCAGCCGAAGTTTTTCGGTGTTCATTGTCCTGCTCATTTTCTCACCAATGATATCAGGATCGGTTCCTTCCCAGTCCACAAAAACATCTACCCCCTGAAGTACCTTTTTTGCTCTTGGCTTACGGGAGTGTCTTGGGATTTCAATACCACCAGTATTTTCAAACGCCACTTTTTTCAAATGCTGAGGCACCTGACCCAGATTGGCAATGACAGCATCTGCGAATTCTTTGGTACCCACTTTCTGAGTACTTACTTTTTCGTCGTACACATCGTAGGTATGAATACCGTCTTCCATGGTTTTTAACCATGCATTCTGCACTTTGGCGGCAATATCAGACTGACCGATGTGCTGAAGCATTAAAATAGCGCCCTGTAACAATCCTGAAGGGTTGGCCATATTTTGTCCTGCTCTTCGTGGTGCAGATCCGTGAATGGCTTCAAACATGGCGTGATCGTGACCAATATTGGACGAACCTGCCAATCCAACAGAACCGGTGATTTGTGCAGCCACATCAGATAACACATCCCCGTAAAGGTTAGGCATGACAATCACGTCAAATACCTCTGGTGAGTCTGCTAGTTTTGCAGCACCTATATCAACAATCCAGTGTTCGTTTTCAATGTCTGGGTATTTGGCAGCTATCTCATCAAATACCTTGTGAAATAAACCATCGGTTTGCTTCATGATGTTGTCCTTGGTAAAGCAGGTAACCTTCTTCCTTCCAAATTTCTTGGCGTATTCAAAGGCGTAAGTGATGATTTTTTCGCAGCCGGGACGACTAATTAACTTTAAACACTGCACCACCTCATCGGTTTGCTGGTGCTCAATCCCTGCATAAAGGTCCTCTTCGTTCTCACGTACGATGACCACATCCATATCAGGGTGCTTCGTAGCTATATAGGGGTGAAGGCTCTTACACGGTCTTACGTTAGCAAACAGACCGAGTGTCTTACGCGTCGTTACATTTAAACTCTTATAACCACCACCCTGAGGGGTCGTGATCGGAGCTTTTAAAAAGATCTTATTGCGTCTGATGGTTTCCCAGGCCTCCTTGGAGATTCCTGCGGTATTACCGGCTAAATAGACTTTTTCTCCAACCTCAATCTCATCAATGTCAAGTTGTGCACCTGCCGCTTCCAAAATTCTTAAGGTGGCATCCATTATCTCCGGGCCGATACCGTCTCCCTTTGCTACTGTTATTTTAGTCATAAGGCTATTTTTTTAAATTTTTGCAAATATAAGTATATGAGAATCTTTAAAAGATGAATTCCTGATTTTTCTAACTCAATGCTTCAATACTGGCTGTGATCACCTTGATTTTGGCTTTGGCATCGGATTCCTTTTTGCGCTCAGATTTCACCACCTGTGGCGGTGCATTGTTAACGAAGCGTTCGTTAGAGAGCTTCTTCTGTACAGATTTGAGGAATCCGGTGGTGTACTCCAACTCCTGATGCAGTTTTTTTAATTCTTCCTCCACATTGATAGAGTCGGCCATTGGCACAAAATACTCATTGGACTTTACCCTGAAGGTCAGGGCACCCTCTAGGGATTGGTCAATTTCCTCCATACTGGAGATGTTCCCCATTTTGGAGAGCACGCTGTTAAATCGCGCATCCAGCTCCAGGTGGTTGATCACCCTCAGATCAATGCTGTTTTTAAACGAAATATTTTTTTCTTTTCTCAGGGTTCTGATGTTGGAAATAACCTCCTTAATTATTTCAAATTCTTCGATGAGCTCAGTGTCAATATCGCCTGATACCGGATAACTAGAGATCACCAGGGCATTGCCGGGATCTCGCTCTTTGATCAAATGCCAGATCTCTTCCGTTAAAAACGGCATGAAAGGATGCAGAAGCTTTAGATTTTTTTCAAGCAGTGCGGTCACAGCAGCGAGTGTGGTGGTATCGATTGGTTTCTGGTATGCCGGTTTAACCATTTCCAATAGCCAGGAACAGAAATCATCCCAGATAAGTTTGTAAATGCTCATAAGGGCATCAGATAAGCGAAATTTACTGTAATGGTCTTCAATTTCTTCAAGGGCCTGGTTGAATCGGCTCTGGTACCATTCAACGGCAACTTTAGACGACTCGGGTTGCTCCAGGTCGTCCGATTCCCATCCCTTGATTAGCCTGAAGGCATTCCAGATCTTATTGGCAAAGGATTTTCCCTGCTTACAGAGCTCCTCATCAAACAAAAGGTCATTTCCTGCAGCCGAACTGAGCTGTAAACCAACCCGAACTCCATCTGCACCATAGGTGTCTATAAGCTTCAAAGCGTCAGGTGAGTTGCCAAGTGACTTGCTCATCTTGCGACGCTGCTTGTCCCTCACTAATCCCGTTAGATATACATTTTTAAAGGGAGGCTCATCTCTAAACTCGTAACCTGCAATGATCATTCGGGCCACCCAGAAAAACAGGATATCAGGGCCGGTGACCAGATCATTGGTTGGGTAGTAATACTTTATTTCTTCGTTTTCGGGATGTCTAATCCCATCAAAGACACTGATGGGCCATAGCCATGAGGAGAACCAGGTGTCTACCACGTCCGTTTCCTGATGCAGGTCGTCCATGGTGAGTTTCGGATCATTCGTCAGCGATCTGGCTTTGTTAAGGGCATCCTCCGGCGTTTCGGCCACTACAAAGCGCTCTTTGTCATGTCCTATATAGTAGGCCGGTATTTGCTGACCCCACATAAGCTGCCTCGATATGTTCCAGTCGCGAATGTTTTCCATCCAATGACGATAGGTATTGTTGAATCGGCTGGGAAAGAGTTGTACCTCACCATCCTCAAGTACCGCCTTAATGGCCGGCTTTACAAGGGTTTCCATTGACAGGAACCACTGCTCGGATAGTCTGGGTTCGATGATGGCCTTGGTCCGTTCAGAGATACCAACTCTATTGGTGTAGTCCTCCACTTTGACCAGCTGACCAAGCTCCTTCAATTCCTCAACTATCTCTTTCCGCACCTCAAAACGGTCTTTTCCCTTATAGTGCAATCCGTTGGCATTGAGAGTGCCGTCCTCATTAAAGATGTTAATGATCTCCAGCTGGTGCTTGTCGCCAAGCGTTTTGTCGTTCTCATCATGTGCAGGGGTCACTTTCAGGCAACCCGTACCAAATTCCAGATCCACATAGTCATCTTCAATAATGGGAACCACCCTATTGGCAATAGGGACTATGGCCTTTCGCCCTTTCAGGTGCTGATGGCGCTCATCATGGGGGTTGATGCAAATAGCTGTATCACCCAGTAAGGTTTCGGGTCTGGTGGTGGCAATGACAAGATTTTCGTCACTCCCCTCCAGCTGATAATGAATATAGTAGAGTTTTCCCTGCTGTTCAATGTATTCGACTTCCTCATCGGATAAAGTGGTTTTGGCCTCAGGATCCCAGTTCACCATGCGGTAGCCTCTGTAGATGTAGCCTTTATTATACAGGTCCACAAAAACCTTGATCACCGATTCGGACATTTGTTCGTCCATGGTAAAACGCGTACGCTCCCAATCGCAGGAACACCCCAGTTTTTTTAACTGCTGCAGGATCACACCCCCGTAGTTCTCCGTCCAGTCCCAGGCGTGCTTTAAAAATTCATCTCTTGTCAGCTCGTTTTTGTCAATGCCCTCAGACTTGAGTTTGGCCACTACCTTGGCCTCGGTTGCAATGGAAGCATGATCTGTTCCGGGCACCCAGCAGGCATTTTTTCCCTGCAGGCGTGCACGCCTGATCAGTACATCCTGTATGGTGTTGTTGAGCATATGTCCCATGTGCAGAACGCCGGTGACGTTTGGCGGTGGAATGACAATGGTGTAAGGTTCCCTACCATCTGGTTTGGAATGAAAGTAATTATGCTCCGTCCAGTAGCGATACCACTTTTGTTCAACGTCTTTGGCACTGTATTTAGATGGAATTTCCATGTAATATGATCCGATGTTTTCTGTGATGGGCAAAAGTACTTATTATTCCTTTTTTTGGAAATAATTGGCTGAATATTGTTAAATTAAGAGCAATACATCTAATAAATTTTGCTCAAATGTTAAAAGTAAGTAGCTTTGAATCTAAATCTAATACCATAAACACATGAAAAAGGTAATAACAATATTATTCGTTGGACTAATGAGTTTAGGCCAGATGGCTCAGGAAAAGGTAGCGAAGATTGAGTTTAAAACGGAAGTAATTGATTATGGCACTATTGAGAAGGGTGCTGATGGTGTGCGCGTCTTCGAATTTACCAATACGGGAAACGCCCCCTTAATTATTTCAAATGTACGATCGACTTGTGGGTGCACAGTACCGGAAAAACCGGACGGACCAATCATGCCCGGTGAAACAGGTGAGATCAAGGTCAAATACGATACTAACAGAGTAAATCCAATTCGCAAGACCATTACAGTTATTTCTAATGCAGACAGACCTACTGTGGCCCTTAAGATTAAGGGAACGGTGATCGATCCAAGTAAGAAAAGTGTGATGGAAAAAGAATCTAAAAGTGCTGTAGAGCAATGAAAAAACAATGCTTTTATTCGAGGCCCTCACTTGTTTGAGGGTCTTTTTTTTGGAATACATCTTCCAGTAAGAACTTAATAAACTGCTCTTCTCCATTTCTCTGAAGCCTCAGTCTCAGGAGGTCTCCGGTTCTGCCGTGCAAAAGTTTAATAATTTCCTGAAGTTTCATTTTATAGGTCTCCTGACCATTGATACTAAGCAGTTGATCACCCGGTAATATACCTGCCAGAGCTGCATTGGAATTTCTGCGTACTTCAACGATCACAAAAGAAGGCCTAAGCGTATAATGAATGGTATTGGCCTTGATCAGACTCGAGTGAGTGAAATTGTTCCCGGATTTGGCAAAATTAGCAGCAACCGGTTTTTTATATTCTTTTACAAACCTGGGGCCACCTTGCTCAACAACAATTCCACTGTTGTTATAGGTGTAAGCCTCTTTGAAAAACCTGTTTTTTTTAAGGTGAATCTTCTCATTCAGATAATCGAAAAATATATTAAACCGTTTAAGTAGGTTTCCCGAGATACTGCCATGTCGCTCTTTGTTGTTTCTGGCCAGATGAACATAGCTGGAATCGGGGTATGCCACATTTACCTGAGACTGTGAAAACTCTCCCAGATGCAGCGCCTCTATCTTTGATCGCTCCCCGTAAATATTACCACTTAGTCCTTTACCCAGATAATCATAAAAGCTCAGATCCGGATGAGGAAACAGGTCGTCTTCCTCATTTTTAAACAACCAGAGTGCATCACTACTGCCGGTATCCATCAGCAGGGTCACTTCCTTGTGTTTACCATTCGATTGGATGCTAAGGTCCAGGTAGGGTTTGTTCTTTACAATAGAGATCGGAAAAGACTGCCATTTCCCCGAAAAATCTTCAATAAACCACTCATGGTGGTGGAGTCGTAAAAATTTGGAACTGTAATTGAGTTCAACGATGTAATCCCGGAATAGATCGTAGCCGATAATACCGTGGATCTCCATACCCAGTCGAGGTGTAAAATTTAAGGATTCGTCAAAAATTCCATAAATATTCTGGTTGGTGTTGATGATGTCCCCAATTTTGAGAACATTCCCATCGGATCGAAGTGCCTTAGTGTAACCGTCATTGCCAAGCCCCCTTAATTCCACGGACTTTGCTCGTTTGTATTTTAGAGAAATACGGTCATTGATATCGAATAAAATGACTTTGTTCACTCCGGTGTCCAGCACAAAGGACATTGGAATACCATTTACTTCCACTGGGACAACAATAAGGTTGTTCACCAGCTGAAAGCGCACCTTTTTACTGCTCTTATTTGGAAAACTGAAAAAGGACTGGCCAACTGCACCAAAGCTGATGCAGATCAGGCTGCATATCAAGAGGAGTTTTTTCAACTTTTTTTCATTTATTCCTTTATAAGATACAAAACTTTAACGAATGAGAATTTTTTAAATTTCCTATGTATAGGATTCGAGATTTTTAAGACCTTTACCTTTTAATGTAAGACCATGCCGAAAATCTCCAAAAAGGGTAGTGAAATGCCCGCCTCACCCATCAGAAAACTAGTTCCGTATGCTGAAAAAGCACGTAAACTGGGAAAGACCGTATACCATCTCAACATAGGGCAGCCGGATATAAAAACACCACAGCTGGCACTTGATGCCGTAAGGGTACACTCCCTGGACGTCCTGGCCTATACCAGATCTGAAGGTTCGGAGGGCTATCGAAAAAAAATAGCTGCCTATTACAAGAAAAATGATATCTCTATTTCTGAAGACGATATCATTGTCACTACCGGTGGGAGTGAAGCCTTGCTATTTGCCTTTGGAAGTATTATGGATGATGGGGATGAGATCATTATTCCGGAACCTTTTTATGCCAATTACAATGGTTTTTCAACAGCGTCCGGTGTCAATGTTGTTCCGGTGATTTCTAAAATAGAGGATAATTTTGCCTTACCACCCATTGAGGAATTTGAAGCGCTGATCAGCAACAAAACAAAGGCCATCCTTATTTGTAATCCCGGAAACCCTACAGGTTATCTTTACTCAAAAGAAGAACTTCAAAAATTGTCTGCTCTGGTGCGCAAACACGACCTCTTTTTAATTGCAGATGAGGTGTATAGAGAGTTTACATACGATGGTCTTGCCCACCACTCCCTGCTCGATTTTCCCGAATTGAAGGAGCACGCTATTGTCATCGACTCTGTCTCTAAACGATATAGTATGTGTGGGGCACGCATTGGGTATCTTGTGTCGCGAAATACAGAGGTGATATCTACAGCGCTCAAATTTGCACAGGCCCGTTTGAGTCCGCCCACCCTGGCGCAGATAGCCAGTGAGGCGGCTCTGGAAACACCTGCTTCCTATTTTGATGAGGTGCGAAAGGAATACGTGAGCAGAAGAGACTTGCTTATTAAGGAATTGGAGAATATTGAGGGCGTAAAAGTGGGAAGACCAAACGGCGCATTTTACTGCGTTGCAGAATTGCCCGTTAAGAACTCCGAGACCTTCGCTCAATGGCTACTAGAGTCGTTTGATATTGATAATGAGACCGTTATGGTTGCTCCTGCTGCCGGGTTTTATTCGTCCCCGGAAATGGGTCTGAACCAAATAAGAATTGCTTACGTACTTAAAGGAGAAAGTTTAAAAAAGGCAGTACGTATTATTAAGGAAGGACTCAAGGTCTATAAAGATTAAATGCATCTTCAGAAGAACACTTCATTAAAACCCTTCAATACCTTTGGAGTCGATGTCAAAGCAAAGGAATTTTGTCAGGTTGGATCCGTTGAGGAACTCGCAGAGGTTTTGCGTTTTTACAAAGATCAGGAGGTCTTTATATTAGGCGGGGGTAGTAATATGCTCCTTCGCTCAGACCTGGATCGTCCGGTGATTCATATCAATATAAAGGGAGTGGAGGTTCTGGAGCAAAAGGATAAGAGTGTAATCGTCCGTGCCATGGCAGGGGAGAACTGGCACGAATTTGTACTGTGGTGTTTGCAAAATAACTTTGGCGGTCTGGAGAATCTCTCCCTGATACCCGGTAATGTAGGTGCGGCACCCATTCAGAATATTGGGGCCTACGGTGTGGAAATGAAAGATCATTTTGTGTCCTGCGAGGTAATGGATTTAAAAGACCAGACGATAAAGACCTTTTTCAAGAAAGACTGTGACTTTGGCTACAGGGAGTCTGTATTTAAAAACCGGCTTAAAGGGAAGGTCGCTATAACAAGCGTAAGTTTTCGGCTTAGTACACAAGATCACAGAATTAAAACCACTTATGGAGCCATTGAACAGGAGCTCAGTACGATGGGAGTAGAGCATCCCGGAATTAAAGAGGTTTCCGATGCGGTGATAGCGATTAGAAGCAGTAAGCTGCCAGATCCGAGTAAAATAGGAAATAGCGGTAGTTTTTTTAAAAACCCAGTCATCTCCCAAGAGCACTACAGAAAATTGAAAGAACAGTTTCCGGAAATGCCCGGTTACAACATGCCAGATGGGCAAATGAAGGTACCTGCCGGCTGGTTGATAGAAATGGCCGGTTTTAAAGGGAAAAGATTTGGAGATTACGGAGTGCACACTAAGCAGGCACTTGTGCTGGTTAACTATGGCGGGGCTACCGGGAGTGAGATCTATACATTGGCACAGCTCATCAAGAAGACAGTGAGCCGGATCTTTGAAATTGATATTGAAATGGAAGTGAACATCATATAAAAAAGGCTGCATTGAAGATGCAGCCTTAACAATTTAGAATAAAAATTGTGCTATTAATCAATCATTCTTAGTTATTCTAAATCTAATTATTGTGTAGATAATAGTTTGATATCACATTTCCTATATTTACGAAACCAAATTGAATTTGGATTTTTAGAGAGAATAAAAATTTGGATATAGAGCAAAAAATAATTTCCTATCTGAGCGAAGGCAACAAAAAGGCTTTAAATCTGCTCTATGAATATTACTCGGGAAGTCTTTACGGGGTTATTTTAAAAGTGACTAATAATGAGGAGCTTGCAGAAGATGCACTGCAGGAAACCTTTATTAAGGTTTGGAAGAATGCTGGAAAATACGATGCTTCAAAGGCCAGGTTATTTACCTGGCTCTACCGCATTGCCAGAAATACAGCAATTGATAAACTGCGCAGTTTTAACAATCGATACCACAAGGAAGTCCAAATCGATAAATCAGACGTATATATTTTGCCTACTTTGAATATCAATCAGGATGTGATGGATATAAAAAAGCACCTTGGCAATCTTGATGAAAAATATAAAATAGTGATCGAAGCCCTTTACTTTGAAGGGTTAACGCAGCAGGAGGCAAGTGAAGAACTCGATATACCTCTTGGTACGGTGAAGTCCCGATTAAAGATCGGGTTAAGGGAATTGAGAAAGGTTTACAATTCATAAAGCAATGGTTATGAAGACAGAAATACAGGAATTTTTAAAATCGAACAAGCTGGAGCGCTACGTCATTGGCGATTTAGGAGCTACTGATGAACTGTTGGTGGAGCACTACATATCGACATATAGTGAAGTACAGGAAGCTTACGAGACCCTTCAGCGCAACCTGGAGGTAAAATCTAAATTTGAAGCTGTAAAACCACCTCAGGGAGTACTGGCCAGAATTGAGGCAGAATTGGACAAAGAATCTAAAGTGATCAGTTTGAGGTCGCGCAAAAAATCGGTGTATTGGTATAGCATAGCCGCAAGTGTAGCTGCTTTTCTCTTTGCCACCACCAGTGTATTCTTATTCCAGAAAAATAAAAGTCTGGTCAATGAGAATAACGTGGTGATTGAGGAAATCTATGACCTGCGGAAAGACATTAAGAACAACAATGAAAAGCTCAATGAGCTGGCCGACGAATTGTCGAAGCTGAACGATCCGGATTCCAAGAAATACGTACTTACCGGTAATGAAAGAGCAAAGAACTTAAGAACAGTTGCGTATATCAATCCAGTTGAAAAAACATCAATGATTGATGTGATTACCCTACCTCAACTGCCGGAAGAGCAGTACTATCAGATGTGGGCCGAATTCCAGGATAAAATGGTGAACCTGGGGGTTCTGGATGCCTCTGAAAGAAAATTGAGGCCTATTCCTTACATGGAAAATGCAGTGGCTCTGAGTATTACTATTGAGAATAAGGATGGAAAGTCCAAGAATGAGGATAATCAGGTTGCTGAAATATCCTTAAAGAATAAATAAACACGCTTAATATTTGTAAAGACAAAGCCACCTTCTCAGGTGGCTTTGTTGGTTATTCCCCTTTGCTAAATAATTGTTTATGGAGGATTCCTGCAACCAAAGCACCTGCAATAGGAGCGACCCAGAACAACCATAACTGAGAGACATAAGCCCCACCAGCGATTAGTGCCTGACTTGTGGATCGAGCAGGATTTACTGAGGTGTTGGTGATGGGAATACTAATCAGGTGAATAAGGGTTAGCCCAAGTCCTATGGCAATGGGTGCAAATCCCTTTGGCGCTTTTTCATTTGTGCTACCTAAAATAATCAGTAAAAAGAACAAGGTAAGCACAAATTCCGCTAACAGTGCAGATAACATTGAATACCCACCTGGTGAAAGTGTGTCGTATCCATTTGCAGCAAAGGCCCCTGCCTGACTGTTGTCTATGTCAAAACCAGAAGTGCCAGAGGCAATTAGATAAAGTACACCGCCAGCTACCAAAGCCCCAATGAGCTGGGCCAAGATGTAACCGAGAAGGGCATTGGACTTAAACTGTCCACCAGCCCAAAGGCCGAGTGATACAGCCGGATTAAAATGTCCACCTGAAATATGGCCCACCGCATAAGCCATGGTTAAGACTGTAAGACCAAAGGCAAGTGCTACCCCGGCAAAGCCAATGCCCAAATCGGGGATGCCGGCCGCATAAAGCGCAGAGCCGCACCCGCCAAAAACCAGCCAGAAAGTTCCAAAGAACTCAGCAAATAATTTTTTCATGTTCAATTGATTAAGTTAATGTTGTTTAAAACTTTACAGGGATCTGTCAATTGATCAGCGACCTCAAATCCTTGAAAAGCATTATCTTTGCCATCAAATTAATTATTAAAATTCACTTCATGAAACTTTTTCTTTTGACGCTGTTACTTTTAGGACTGGCATTTGCTGGAATCGCTATTAAAATATGGGCAAAGAAAGATGGAAAGTTTGCGGGGACCTGCGCTAGTCAGAACCCCTATCTCAACCAGGATGGTGAGGCTTGTGGCATGTGCGGCAAAACCCCGGACCAATTTAGTAGCTGCAAAGAACCTCAACATCAGGATTCTTAATGTCCCTGCCCATTGTTCTATTTGGGATTTTTGCAGGCATCGTTGTTCTTCAAATAGCCTATTATACTATTTTTCTTTCTTTTTATGCCTCCAAACCCGTCAAAGGTCATCCGGGCGAGGGTAAGCTCGGCATCTCAGTGATTGTTTGTGCTAGAAATGAGTCAGACAATTTAAAAACACACATTCCCTTACTACTTGAGCAGGACCATCAGAATTTTGAACTGGTCCTTGTGAATGATGGGTCTACCGACGACAGCCTTGAGGTGATGGAGGAATTTGCTGCTGTGTCAAACCTCGTAAGAGTCGTTGACGTGAAGCGTGTGGAATCCTTCTGGGGGAACAAGAAATACGCATTGACTTTGGGAATTAAGGCATCAGTGAAACCTTATCTGGTATTTACGGATGCAGATTGCAAGCCTGGCTCCAGATTATGGCTGAGGTATCTGGAAGCTGGTTTTTCAAAAGAAAAAGAAATTGTTCTTGCCTATGGGGCCTATCGACCCATTAAAAAGTCCTTCCTTAACCTTCTAATCAGGTTTGAAACGGTACTTACGGCCCTGCAGTACTTCTCCTTTGCCAATGCAGGGATGCCATATATGGGGGTTGGTAGAAATCTGGCCTACAAAAAAGAGGTCTTTTTTGGGAATGGAGGATTTATGAACCATATAAAGATCCTGTCTGGCGATGACGATTTATTTATTAATAATGTGGCCACTAAAGAAAATACCACTATTGTCGACCATCCAGATAGTCATACCATCTCACAGCCCAAAATCCATTTTTCTAACTGGTTCCAGCAGAAACGCAGGCATGTGACTACATCATCGCACTACAAGCCCCTTCACAAGGCGCTTCTCGGTTTGTTTTACTTGTCTCAGTTTGGCTTTTTTGTTTTGGGATTCATCCTGTTATTCAGCTCAAATTACTGGCAATTGACAATGCTGTTAATAGTGTTGAGATATATAATCAGTTTCGTCACCTGTGCGAAGGCGAGTGCAAAACTCAATGCAAAAAAAGTAATTCCTTTTTACCCTGCTTTGGAGTTGTGTTTGGTTATGCTTCAATTCTTTATCTTTAGCGTAAATCTTGTTTCAAAACCCAAACATTGGAATTAGAAGAAGCAATCGCTTTAGCCAAACAAAATAATCAGCAGGCCTTCAATTTTCTATTGGATCGCTTTTGGAATGATATTTACAGTTTTCAACTCAAACGGACTCAAAATGAGAACGATGCTGAAGATATCACCATACAGACTTTTTCAAAGGCATTTGATAGCATAGACACCTATAAAGAAGAATACAATTTCAAAACCTGGCTCCTAAGCATTTCCAGAAATCTTCACATAGACCTAATCAGAAAGCGCAAAACTACCGTAGATGAAGGTTCCAAAAATGTTGAAAATCACATCAATGAAATTATTGACGAATCGCCAACACCCGAAGACCACCTGATCAAACAACAAAACCTCTCGAGCCTCCTGGTTGCCATAAAACAGCTAAAGGCTCACTATCAGAAAGTAATACACCTGCGTTATTTTCAGGAAATGAGTTATAAAGAGATTGCCGGCGAATTAAACGAACCCATCAATAATATCAAAGTAAAACTTCTCAGGGCCAAAAAACTACTGTCGGAAATAATCAATCAATCGGATGATCTCATTCTTTAAACGGATTGGCCCGGGATTGTTGTTTGCGGGAGCTGCGATTGGGGTTTCACATTTGGTACAATCCACCAGAGCCGGTGCTGATTATGGTCTTGGATTACTTTGGGCACTGATCCTAATCAATATCATAAAGTATCCTTTTTTTGAATATGGGCCTCGTTATGCCAGCGCTACCGGAGAAAGTCTGTTGGATGGCTATAAACGTCTGGGCAAAGTGTACCTGCAGCTGTACTTTATCCTGTCTCTGGCCACCATGTTTACCATACAAACTGCAGTAACCATTGTCACCGCAGGGATTGCCAACGCCATTTTTGGAGAGGTAAATTTTTTAGGGCTCCTTTATCTTGGACTCTCTGCAACAGAAATTTGGACCGTCATTATCCTTGTGATTTCCTTTTTTATTCTGCTCATCGGAAGATATACTCTTCTGGACAAACTCATTAAGTTGGTGATTATATTGCTGGCCTTAAGTACCCTCATGGCAGTAGTGGCCGCCTCCTATCAGTTTGAGGGCGTTTACGATTTAAAACAATTTTGGCCGGCAGAGTCAAAGGATCTGGTGTTCTTAATTGCCTTCATGGGCTGGATGCCCGCGCCCATCGATGTTTCTGTATTTCATTCGCTCTGGGCAGAGCAAAAGATGCGATCGGAGCAGGATTTCAGGCAAAATGCGGCACGCTTCGATTTTAATGTAGGGTATTTAGGTACCATAAGTGTCGGTGTACTTTTCATGTTGCTCGGCTTCTACGTGATGTTTCCCAGTGGCACCACTTTCGATACCTCAGCAACTGGTTTTGCCAACCAGTTAATTTCTCTTTATACCCGTGCCCTGGGGAGTTGGGCAGAGATTCTTATTGCTTTGGCAGCCTTAACTGCCATGTTCAGCACAACCATCACAACCTTAGATGCCTCGCCAAGGGCTATGAGCCGAAGTGTGGAGTTGATCTTTGGATCAAAATCAAAAATGAATTACATCGCCTGGCTAGTGCTCCTCACTCTGGGGACAATGATGGTGTTTATTTTGCTGGCTTCAGAAATGGCTTTGCTCATCAAAATAGCCACAGTGCTGTCCTTTTTGACCGCCCCCTTTTATGCAGCACTGAATTTTAAACTGGTGTGCAGTACCCATACCCCTTCTAAGGATAGGCCTCCAAAATGGCTAAAAATGTGGAGTTGGCTGGGACTTTTATTTCTCATTTGTTTTAGTGTATGGTATCTGATCTCCATGGCATAGAGAAAAGATGAATAGTTTGTATCTTTGCTATTTGAAAAAGAAAAATGGAAACACTTACATCTTCTAATATTTTACCAGAAAGAAAACCAAAATGGCTTCGAGTTAAACTTCCAACCGGAAAGAAATACACAGAGCTGAGAAGCTTGGTAGACAAGTACAAACTCAACACTATATGTACTTCCGGTAGTTGTCCCAATATGGGTGAATGCTGGGGAGAAGGAACAGCTACCTTTATGATTTTAGGAAATGTCTGTACCCGCAGCTGCGGTTTTTGTGGCGTAAAAACAGGGAGACCTGAGGCAGTGGACTGGGACGAGCCTGAAAAAGTAGCGCGTTCCATAAAGATCATGAATATCAAGCACGCTGTCCTTACCAGTGTAGACAGAGACGATCTTAAAGACATGGGAAGTATTATGTGGGCTGAAACCGTGAAGGCTGTACGTCGCATGAATCCTGAAACCACTCTTGAGACCCTGATTCCTGATTTTCAGGGCATCGAGCGACATATTGACCGAATAGTGGAGGTGGCCCCGGAGGTGGTTTCTCATAATATTGAAACCGTACGACGCTTAACCCGCGAAGTACGAATCCAGGCCAAGTACGACAGGAGTATGCAGGTACTCAAATACCTAAAGGCAAGCGGTCAACGACGTACTAAATCCGGTATTATGCTAGGACTGGGAGAAGCGAGAGAAGAGGTGATTCAAACCCTTCATGACCTGCGCGATAATGAGGTGGATGTGGTTACCATAGGCCAGTATCTTCAACCAACTAAGAAGCACCTCCCGGTGCAGCGTTACATCAATCCAGAGGAGTTTGAAGAATATAAGAATATTGGTCTGGAGCTTGGATTCAGGCATGTAGAAAGTAGTGCTTTGGTGCGTTCTTCCTACAAAGCTCAAAAGCACATCAATTAATTAATGATCAACATCGGGATAAATGGCTTTGGCCGAATTGGCAGGCGTGTGTTCAGGCTGGCCCAGGATTTTCCTCAGATAAATATCGTTGCCATCAATGATCTGGCCGATGCTAAAACACTTACACATCTCCTAAAATACGATAGTATTCACGGCCCGTTTCCAAAGACCGTTTCGTCGTACAATGAGCATTTAGAAATTGAAGGAAGGACCATTCCCTTTTTACAATACAGTCAACCGTCCGATATTCCATGGTCTCATTATGGTGTTGATCTGGTGGTTGAAGCTACAGGAAAGTTTAAGGATGCAAAGCAGCTTGAAGGACATCTCAGAAATGGAGCAAAACGCGTTATACTAAGTGTACCTCCTACAGACGAACAGATAAAAACAGTGGTTTTAGGAATAAATGATTCCATTATTGAAGCAGGAGATCAGATAATTTCTAACGCCTCCTGCACCACTAACAACGCGGCTCCGATGATGGCCATTATCGATAAACATTTTGGAATCCGACAGGCATATATCACCACAGTCCATTCGTATACAACAGACCAAAGTCTTCACGATGTACCACACAAAGACCTAAGAAGAGCAAGGGCAGCCGGACAGTCGATTGTTCCAACTACGACTGGAGCAGCTAAGGCATTGACCAAGATCTTCCCTCACCTGGCTGAGGTTATTGGTGGTTGCGGGATCAGGGTTCCTGTAGCCAATGGCTCCCTTACCGATATGACCATTAATGTAAAGAAGGAGGTGTCCATAAAGGAAGTCAATTCTCTTTTTAAAGAATATGCGGAGAATACATATAAAGGTATTCTGCAGTACACTGAAGACCCGATCGTTTCGGTAGATATTATTGGCAACCGCCACTCCTGTATTTTTGATGCTCAAATGACCTCGGTCATTGGAAATATGGTTAAGATGATTGGTTGGTACGATAATGAAACCGGTTATGCTTCTCGAATTTTAGACTTAGTATGCAATTTGTCGGGAAAAAAGTAACTTTTATCGAATAAATAATTATATTTGTTTGATAAATTGAGCTGATATGTCCCAAGTCAGACTGTTATTTTTTGTTTTATGCCTTGTTTTTTCAGCATCGCTAAAGGCGCAAATAGCCTATGAAGAAGCTGAACAAATTGAGATAGAGGTACACAACCGGATCGAACACGCACGTTTGGAGAGTGATCGAGGCGATTACTTTCCAGCCAAGGACAATCTCGAAAAGGCCTTGGAACTCTCACAGAAAATTAATGATAAGCAAACCCAAGGAGTCATTTACACGAAGTTGGCTAAAATTGAATTTTTAGTTGATGAACCCAAGAAGGCTATTGCTCTGTTACAGCGTGCAGAGTCCATACAAAGAGAAATTGAAGATTACGCAAATCTTGCCCTTACCTATAACATTCGCGGATATATAAGTAGTAGCCTGGGCGACTATCAGACTGCGCTTGATTATTTTTACTCGGCCCAGACCAAATTCCAGGAGGAGGGTCTGGAGCAGTACATTGCAGAGGTCCTGCTGAACGATTCCAAGGTACGGGTGAAACTTAAGCAGTATGAAGTGGCGAAACAGAAACTTGAGTCGGCCATCATGCTTTCGCGAAAATACGATCAAACCCGTATTTTGAGCAGTTCATTGATTCAAATGGGAAAGGTGAATTGCTCAACGGGCAATCTCAATCTGGCACTTACCCAGGTAGAGGAAGGGATGGAAATAGCCTCTTCGGCGAAGATGGCAGAGACCATCAACGAGGCCTATCTCACCCTTAGTACTATTTATGAGAAGCTAGAAGACTTCAAGCTATCCTATACCTATCTCAAAAGGCATCAGAAGCTTTCGGATTCAATACTCGACATTATACGCGATAATTTATCTCCTGAGAAAAGGGCTCAGTACGTCAATCAATATAAAATTGCCGAGAATGAGGAGCTAAAAGCGCAGATAGATGAGGCAGACGCCGAGAGCAATCTGTCGAGAATAACCACTATTCTGAGTATTTCTCTCATCACCATTCTTTCACTGCTAACCCTATCACTTTACAAAAACAACAACATACGGTTGAAGACCAATAACATGCTGCACAAAAAGAATGATGAGTTGATTGTTGCTAAAGAAAAGGCAGAACTTGCGTCCAAGACCAAAGCCAATTTCCTTTCCACCGTGACCCACGAGCTCAGAACTCCCTTGTATGCGGTGACGGGATTGACCAACATGCTGCTGGAGGAGAATCCAAAGAAACACCAGATACCACATTTAAAGTCACTGAAGTTTTCCGGAGATTATTTATTGACCTTTATCAATGATATTTTACAGATTAACAGGATTGAAGCCAATAAGGTAGAATTGGATCCAGAGTACTTCAACCTGCATAAAAAGATTGAAAACGTGATCTCTGCACTGAGCAACTCAGCGCATGACAACAACACGGTTATTCACTACGAATACGAAAAAGGCATCCCCGAAACCTTCGTGGGAGACCAATTAAAAATATCCCAAATTTTAATTAACCTGCTTGGTAATGCCATAAAATTCACCAAAGATGGAGACATCTGGGTACGCGTAAAGAAGGTGCAACAGAACGAAGATGACTACCTTCTTAAGTTTGAAGTGGAGGACAATGGCATTGGTATTTCTAAAGAGAAACAGGAAAACATGTTTGACAGTTTCTCACAAGGGTCTGTTCAGATCAATCGCAAATACGGCGGTACAGGGCTGGGACTCTCTATTGTGAAGGGTCTTGTGGAGATTCTCAAAGGAAAGGTATACCTGAAAAGTGAGCTTGGTAAAGGCACCAGCTTTTTCTTTGAAATTCCTCTGACCTACTCAGAACCAAAAGAAGTACCCAATGAATCGGAACAATCTAAAAAACTACAAGCATTGGATTTAAGTAACATTAAAATTTTGGTGGTTGAGGACAACAAGATCAATCAAATGATCACAAAGAAGATCCTTAACAAAATGGGACTTCACTGCGATATTGTCGATAATGGTGAGGCAGCTGTGGACCAGGTAAAAGAAGTGTCATATAACGTCGTGCTCATGGATATTCACATGCCGGGGATCAGCGGGATAGAAGCGACAAAAATAATACGCAGTTTCGACAAAGAACTCACAATTTTTGCACTCACAGCGGTCACCTTGGAGGATAAGATGCACGAATTCGATGAAGCCGGATTCAATGATATTATTTCAAAACCTTTCAGACAGGAAGATTTTGAAAAGAAGCTTTATGGAGCCCTGAGCGATACTGAAAATATTACTGTTTGATGGCCTTGCTGATAAGGGCCTCAAAATCATCTGGACGGTCCAGAACGAACTCTATCTCCAAATAAAACAAACGCTTTTGATCCAAGGCACTGTTCTCCCTTAGTCTGGCAAAGTCCTTTTCTGTAGTGACGATCAGCGCTCTCTTTCCCAATTCTTCGAGCTCCTGATCCGAGAAATGGTGGTGATCCTTAAATATAAGATGCTCAAAACTTAGCCCTATCCTTTTCAAATGCTGCACTAACGGCTGCGGATTAGCAATTCCCGTAACCAACGTAAAATGCCCCAGAGAATCCAATGCTAAAGTCTGCTGGTTGTTTTTTATATGCCTACTGTAATTAATGGTACTGAAAAATACCTGTTGCCCATCTAGTGGTCCAATCTGCTTTTTGATGGACGCCTTCTCATTTTCTGATAAACCGGCAGGGCATTTGGTAATGATAATGATGTCGGCACGCATGTATCCGGCTCTCGGTTCGCGCAGATCCCCCGTGGGTAATACCATGCCGCTGTAAAAGGGTGCCTGGTAGGAGCTGAGCAGAATGTTCAGGCCTGCTTTCACCTGCCTATGCTGAAAAGCATCGTCCAGCAAGACCACCTTCGGAGGACGGGCTCTGTCCATTAATTTACGAATGCCACGCACGCGCTGCTCATCTACCGCAATGGTCACGGTGGGAAACTTAGAGTGGAACTGGAACGGTTCATCACCAATGTCCTCCACTGTAGAATCGGCCTTGGCAAGGACGAACCCCTTGGTGTGCCGTTTATAGCCTCTGCTCAGTACCGCTGTACTTTTTAGGGGTTCAATCAGTCTGATAAGGTATTCGATCATGGGTGTCTTCCCGGTACCTCCCGTACTGAGATTGCCAACACAGATTACCGGGATGTTAAATTGTTCCGATTTCAATAAGTGATGGTCATATAACAGATTGCGGATCCGGGTGATCAACCAGTAGATTGGGACAAAAGGAAACAATAAGGATCTTACCAATTTCATTAGTGCGAAAATATGCTATTTTTGAAACAAATGTCAATTTATGATAGTTCAGGACGTTATTCGAATGTTAGAGACCCTGGCCCCTCTCAACTATGCAGAAGATTTTGATAACGTAGGTCTTCTGGTAGGTGACAGAACAAATGAGGTGACCGGGGTTTTGGTTACCCATGATACACTTGAGGAGGTAGTAGAAGAGGCCATCAGAGAGGATTGTAATCTCATAGTTAGTTTTCACCCTATCATCTTTAAGGGCCTTAAAACACTTACAGGGAAAAACTATGTGGAACGTACCGTGTTAAAGGCTGTAAAGAATAACATATCCATTTTTGCTATTCATACTGCGCTTGATAATTCAATAACCGGGGTTAATGACATTATTTGCAATCAATTGGGATTGAAAGACAAAAAAATTCTCATTCCTCAGAAACAAACCATTAGAAAACTCATCACCTACGTTCCGCTTGCTCAGGCTGAGGAATTAAAACTGGCGCTCTTTGAATCTGGTGCGGGTTCCCTGGGCAATTACGAATCTTGTAGTTTTAGTTACAGAGGAACGGGAACATTTAAGGGTAACGAACAGTCACAACCCGTCATCGGAAAACCTGGGCAATTGGAGAAGGCCGATGAAATGGCCATATCTGTGACTTTCAAACGGCACCTGGAGTCAAAGGTTTTAAAGGCTTTATTTGAAAATCATCCATACGAAGAAGTGGCCTATGAGCTAAGCACCTTGGACAATTTGAACCAGCATATTGGCATGGGAATGATTGGTGAGTTGCCCGTTCCGCAAAAGACAACAGACTTTTTGAAACAATTGAAACAGCTCATGAATACCCCTTTGATTAGGCACAGCCCAATAATAAAGAACACCATTTCGCGGGTCGCGGTGCTAGGAGGTTCAGGTAGTTTTGCTATCGAGGCTGCTATTGCTGCTGCTGCTGATGTGTTTGTCAGTGCCGATTTTAAATATCACGATTTTTACAGAGCAGAATCAAAAATCGTGGTAGCGGATATTGGACATTATGAAAGTGAACAGTTTACAAAAACATTTTTAACTGATTATCTGTCGAAAAAAATTACTAATTTTGCACCTGCCTTGCGCGGAAGCAGGGTTGTTATATCAAAAACCAATACAAATCCGGTTAATTATCTTTAGATTATGGCAAAAAAAGCTGAAGCTTCTGTAGAGGATCGTTTAAGAGCGCTTTACGATCTGCAATTAATAGACTCAAGAGTTGATGAAATAAGAAATGTGAGAGGTGAGTTACCGTTAGAAGTTCGAGACTTGGAAGATGAAGTGGAGGGTTTGAATACCAGAATCGAAAAGCTTAACGAAAGTCTCGAAACCATAGAGGAAGAGATCAAGGTTAAAAAGAACCTCATCGAAGAGTCCAATGCACTGATCAAAAAGTATTCTGAGCAGCAAAAAAATGTAAGGAATAACAGAGAATTTAACTCTTTAAGCAAAGAGGTGGAATACCAGGAACTGGAAATTCAATTGGCAGAGAAACACATCAAGGAATTTAAAGCGCAAATTGAGCAAAAGAAGGAAGTGGTTGCCGAAACCAAAGACCGCTTAAAGGAACGCAGTGCTCATCTGAAGATCAAGAAAAATGAGCTGAACGAGATCCTCAAGGAAACTGAAAAGGAAGAGAAAGCACTAC
>CAWZYX010000038.1:0-24396 GCA_963966315.1 uncultured Winogradskyella sp.
AAAAATCACGGCCGGAACACGATTCAACATCATTCCCGAAAGTGCTGAATTGATGGCACCGGTGCGCACTCTCGATCCGGTTATGAAAGAAATGATCATTAGGAGAATGTCTGAAATTAGCAAACCGATTTCACAGACCTATGGTGGTGCAGCTGAAATCAGTTTCCAAAGTAATACCTCCATCCCCTTAAACGCCCCAGAGTAAACCGCCGCGATGTTACCAACCCTTCAAAAGGTTGCTGGAGCCGACAATGTGCATCTTATGAAAGCCACCACAGGAGGTGAGGATTTTTCATATTTTCAGGAAGAAGTGCCAGGAGTTTACTTTTTTATTGGTGGTATGACCCCTGGAACGACAGAAGCCTATCCTCACCACACACCGGATTTTATGATCGATGAATCCGGGATGAAACTGGGGGTGCAGGCACTGACCCAAATGACTTTTGATTATCTCAATCAAAAGAAGCCGACTGCCAAATGAACCTAAAACAACAAATACCATGAATACCCAAAAATTTATTGAAATGTTTCTGTATATGATCCCTGCAATCATTACAGGTGGCATAGCCTATTATTTTTTCAAGCAGCACATCACTAATGAATTTAACCGACGACGCTTTCTGTTGCAGAAGGAAATGCAAAAAGAAGCCTTTCCATTAAGACTTCAGGCCTACGAACGTATGGCCCTGTTCCTGGAGCGTATTTCACCAGCTAAACTTCTGGTAAGAGTTCAACCAACATCTTCAAATAAAGCTGATTACGAAAACCTACTTCAAGCAACCATTGAACAGGAATTTGAACACAATTTGTCTCAGCAAATCTATGTAAGCGACGAATGCTGGAGCATAATTACTGCAGCTAAAAACGCCACAATTCAATTGATTCGCAAATCGGCCATGTCTGATAAAACCGATTCAGCCAATAAGCTTCGTGAGGTTATTTTGACGGATCTGATGGATAAGCAGCCACCCAGTAATGCCGCCCTGGCCTTCATCAAAAAAGAAGTTGGAGAAATGTGGTAAATTCGTCCGGAAGCCTACAAAATGAATAACAGATGAGACCCGATACCCACCTTAAATACACAGCTAATTTAACTTCTTTTAGAACTTTAAATAAGATTCTGTAAATAGTTGTATTACAATAATATATATTATTTGAAAGTTTAAAGCTTGGTTCAAAAGCGTCTGCTCTTAGTAAGCCTCAAGAAAAACAGAAGAGAGAATAATTACTGATTGGCTAGGTTTTCATGTTTACGGTGGGCATAGTCAAACCCTTGTTGCCACCACTTCACCATTAGCCGTTTACTAAATATTAAGGAGTTTTCTGTGAGTGATGTAGGCGTATAATACAGGTTAAGTTTAACGTTATTATTCTTGGCGGCAAGCTTTCCAATTACAATGTCGTTACGTTCTACCTGTTCAAGCAGATGGCCAAATAGATTAAGCATTAGTGAAAACGGGTTTTTTCCTAATACTTTCCTTCGGTCCATGTTCTCTGCCTCCAGAACAATAGCATCAACCTCTGTCGCTCCGCGCAGAATAGCCTCCCTGATGGGTATTACAGATCCTAGACCCCCGTCAGCATACTCATATCCATCCACCACTACCAAAGACATAAAAGGAATATAATTACAGGAAATCCAGGTCCACTTACAAAATTCCTCGTAGCTGCACTC
Organism: uncultured Winogradskyella sp.; assembly: GCA_963966315.1. Classification (GTDB taxonomy): domain Bacteria; phylum Bacteroidota; class Bacteroidia; order Flavobacteriales; family Flavobacteriaceae; genus Winogradskyella_A. The sequence continues at coordinate 1,676 of CAWZYX010000038.1, forward strand.
TTTTATACTTTTGTATTCTACCCTGTTAAGGGATAAGTTGGCCACAGTGACCACCACGTCTTTTTTGGAGTCCCTGATGGTTTGATACTCCTCCAGGCTAAAGCGTCGTTTAATGTTGCGATATAGCGCTTTGCTCTCCCCAAACGTGCGCTTTCGTTTGATAAATTGCCATAAAGAGTTTACAAAGTCGATGGACACGTATTCTCGGTCACCTTTTTTACGCTGAACAAAGGGGCTTACGCTAAAAATATCATGCTGTTGTACGTTTGTATAAATATCATAAAGCTTATCGATTTTATTTAAGGCCAGATGAGAGACCAGAAGACTTCCGGTCGAGGTTCCTAAAAACATATCGTAGTGCTTCCCGCGTTCTTCTATAAGGTACTGGGCAACACCCCCTGCAAAAGCACCCTTACTGCCACCACCAGAAATAACTAACGCTCTCATGGCTAAAGATTAATTATTTAATTGCTCTTTTGCAAATTTCACCAATCGCCAGTTGTGATGATCTTTGGCTAATTCCAGATTTTTTTGACAAGTTTCATTGCACGCATTGAGCAGTTTTAAAAATTCAAAGGCGTCCATCCTTAGGTCGGCATTGAACTGGGTCCCGGTATAACTCAACAGTTCCTGATATACATTTTCCTTTTCTTCCGGTTGAAATTCCGGGGTATTCAAATGAAGAACCAACCAGAGCACTCGAACGTTCCTATTGCTTAAACCACTAACACCTCTTGTTTTACTGAGATAGCGTGACCGATCTGCCGGGAAATTGACCCATAGATTGTACAAGGCACTCTCAATGGTGAGATATGAAGGATCCTCCAACAGAGATTCAAACTCAGACTTGAGATGAACAGGGATTCGCGTGAGGTATTGGGCTATGGCACGACGTACCTTGAAACTATTTTTAAAAGTGCTTTTAGTTACCAGATCTGGTCGTTGAGCGATGACTTTGATCTTTGCTTCATCAGACAGACCATACTTCAAGTATTCCGAACACTTCGAGCTGTTAGCTTCGCAATTGATTATCATGTATTCCACCACAAATTCAGATTGCTCTCTAAGTAATGCGATAGCCGCTTCAAAGGGAAATCTCTTTTGAACGATCCACAGGTCTTTAAATTCAGATAAATCTTCACCGGTCTGCGAAGACACTATGTTGAGAAAATCATCGGTTTCAGCCGAGGCAAATTCATAGGTCTTCAGGTAAGTGTTGACTGCTCGTCTGAATGCGGCATTCCCGATACGCGATCTCAAAGCATGTAATACCCAGGCACCCCTTTGGTAAAAGGTAAGACTGCTGGATTTTGGATTCAACAGCGAGGTACCTCCGCCTGCATCGTCCTGCATGCCGAGTTCCTGAGCAGACTTATAGAATTGGTAATAGTAATGATCCTCACCAAAAAGTTCTTTTTCAGCCAGCAGTGCGTAATAGGTCGCAAAGCCCTCCTGAAGCCAGTGGTGTTCTCCGCTTTTGGCCGTTACCAGATCTCCAAACCACTGGTGAGCCATCTCATGAGCGTTGACATTAATGTAATTTCGATCGTTAAAACCGATTGAATCAACCACAAACGCGTCTGAAAATATAGTTAAACCGGTATTTTCCATGCCTGCGTACAAAAAATCATGCACAGGCACCTGCCTGTAAATCTCCCATGGATACGAATAATCGAATTCATTTTCAAAAAAATCAAAGATGGTTTTCGTGTAACGGTAGGTGGGTTCTGCCTTTATCGAATCCCTGGGAGGAAAATACAACTCTATGGGAACAGCACTGTTGGAATACACAACCCGCTTTGTATACTTTCCTATAGCAAGGGCAATTAAATAGCTAGACATGGGATTTTCCAACTTATAGGACCAGGTAAGCCGATCGCCCTCTTCTTTGATATGGTCTAATCTTCCATTGGCCAAAACAGTATATCCTTTATCAAAACTAATATTTAAGTCAATACTGAACTTCTGATTAACGTCATCGAAGCTCGGAAGCCAGTTGCTGGTGTATTTCCCCTGACCTTGTGTCCAGATATTCCAGTTATTATTCGTCTTCAAAAAGTACAAAGCCTTTTTCGGAATCGTTTCATAAAAAATACTGTAATTGTAAAGCTTGTTTGGTTTGAATTGACCTTTAATCCAAATTTTTTTTCCATCATAACGATGATTAAGGTCATAATTTATCCATTTGACGGCATCATTATTACAGATCTTCAACCCTTTAGCATCAATAAAAACGGAATCCAGTTCCTCCAACACTTTAAAACTAAATTGCACCTGACCAATGACCTTAGCAGAATCTGGTTGCAATTCAATATCTGCAATAATTTTAGTAAAATCCACCTGCTTTGACTGCTGCGCACTTATAAGCGACAAACTGAAAGTGATAATTATAAAGAGACATTTATTCACAGATAGTTGTTTAGAACTAAAGGCAATGTACAACAAATACCGTTCCATCAAAAGTAGGAAATTGGTAAATTCGCTGTATGACCGTGAATTTGCAGACACCCATCGATTACCTCAAGGGAGTAGGCCCTAATAGAGCAGACTTACTGCGTTCTGAACTGGGTATTCACACCTATCAGGACCTCATCAATCTCTTTCCTAACCGCTATATTGACAGATCCCGATACTACACCATTAATGAATTAAAAAGTAGCAACGCCGAAGTTCAAATTATCGGAACTATCACGGGTTTTCGTGAAGTTGCCCAAAAGCGAGGCAAGCGGCTAGTTGCTGATTTCAGGGACCATACAGGCAGTATGGAACTTATATGGTTCAGAGGTCAGAAATGGATGAGAGACAGCTTAAAAACAGGGGAACTCTACGTGGCCTTTGGACGTGTAAATTGGTTCAAGGGTCAATTTAGTATACCACACCCAGAGCTTGAATTAAAAACCGAACACGAAAAAAGTCTTCGTTCTGGGATGCAGCCTATTTATCCTTCAACTGATAAACTGAGCAAAAAAGGAATAACCAATAGAGTTATTTCGAAAGTAATGCAACAGTTGTTTCTGGAAACCAAAGGAGAATTTTCGGAATCGCTTCCGCCTAATTTGATCAGTCAACTAAAGCTTATGAGTAAATCTGAAGCTCTGTTGAAAGTTCATTTCCCGCGGACCAACCAAGAGCTTGCAAAGGCTCAGTTTCGACTAAAATTTGAAGAATTTTTTTACATTCAAATACAACTGATATTAAAAAATATTATCCATAAATCAAAAATAAAAGGCTACACTTTTGATCAGGTAGGTGATTATTTCAACAGTTTCTACAGGCAGTATTTACCCTTTGAATTAACACAGGCACAGAAACGTGTACTAAAGGAAATTAGAGCAGATTTAGGTAGCTCGGCACAGATGAACCGATTGCTCCAGGGAGACGTTGGTTCCGGAAAAACAATAGTAGCTTTCATGTCAATGCTCATAGGACTTGACAACGGTTATCAATGCTGTTTGATGGCTCCAACTGAAATTTTGTCAGTTCAGCACTACAATGGATTATTAGATTACTGTAAAAAACTGAATATCAGTATTTTTTTATTAACTGGATCAAGTACTACTTCAGAAAGAAGAGAAATCCATGAAAAGCTTGAAAACGGAGAGTTGCAGATCCTGGTGGGTACCCACGCCCTCCTGGAAGACAAGGTCAAATTCAAAAACCTGGGACTGGCCGTCATCGATGAGCAACATCGCTTTGGTGTGGCACAGCGTTCTAAATTATGGGAGAAAGGACGACATACCAAAGTATCAGAAAAATCTTCTTTTTTACCTCCTCATATTTTAGTCATGACCGCTACCCCTATTCCAAGAACTTTAGCCATGTCTTTATATGGGGATTTAGATATTTCGGTAATAGACGAATTACCCGCTGGTCGTAAACCCATTAAAACGGTCCATCGCTATGATAATAATCGTTTAAAAGTATTCAGATTCATCAAAGATGAAATTGGCAAAGGCAGACAAGTGTACATCGTTTATCCATTGATCCAGGAAAGCCAGAATATGGATTATAAAGATCTAATGGATGGCTATGAGAGTATTGAAAGAGAGTTTCCTAAACCTCAATATCAGATCTCCATTGTGCATGGGAGAATGAAGGCCGCAGATAAGGATTATGAAATGCAGCGTTTCGTGAACGGAGAGACACAAATAATGGTGGCCACTACCGTCATTGAGGTGGGTGTTAATGTGCCCAATGCCTCTGTAATGGTCATTGAAAGCGCGGAACGTTTTGGGTTATCACAATTACACCAGCTGCGCGGACGTGTAGGCCGGGGCGCAGAACAGAGCTACTGCATTCTAATGACAGGTCATCAACTGAGTAATGACAGTAGGACACGCCTTGAAACCATGGTGCGTACCAATGATGGTTTTGAAATTGCCGAAGTAGACCTGAAATTAAGAGGTCCCGGTGACCTGATGGGTACCCAGCAAAGTGGAGTACTCAATTTGCGCATAGCAGATGTGGTAAAAGATAAAGCGATTCTTGAACGTGCGCGTTATGAAGCTAAGGCCATTTTAAAGCAGGACCCTACACTTTCCCTGCCTGAGCATCAAACTATTTTAAGAACCTACCGACAAATCGGAAAGTTCAAAAACATTTGGAATTACATATCATGATCTCAAACAACCGAAAGAAGCACTGGGAGGAAATTTACAGGACCAAAACCCTGAACGAGGTAAGCTGGTACCAGCAAACGCCTGAGACATCCCTACAACTGATACGTGAGTTATCTTTACCTTTGGATGCAGCCATTATAGATATTGGAGGCGGAGATAGCTTCCTGGCCGATCATTTATTATCTCTGGGATATTCCAACATCAGCGTACTGGATATATCCGAAAAGGCGATTTTAAGAGCACAGAGCAGACTAGGACCTGCCTCAAAGAAGATTAATTGGATAGTTGCTGATGTGCTTGAATTTGAACCTTCAGAGCTCTATGATGTATGGCACGATCGAGCAGCATTCCACTTCTTCACTCAGCCTCATGATATCGATCAGTATCTGGAGATAGCGCATAAGGCGCTCAATCCGGGAGGAAATATCATCCTAGGTACTTTTTCGGACAAGGGGCCAACCAAATGCAGTGGAATTGAAATTATGCAATACTCAAGGGCAACAATGACCAATAAACTAACGCCCTTTTTTTCAATAAACACCTGTTTCACCGTCAATCATAAAACGCCTTTTGATACCATTCAGAATTTCACATTTGGCAGCTTTAAAAAATATGAGCTCGATCAAAGTTAATAGCTTTCCGATTTTGAAAGATCCAGGATTTAAGCCTAAATTAGTCTCTTAAACCAACCTTTATGCTTACTCGGATAGGACAAAGCTTTACCGATCTCTTTACCAGATATATGCCCAGCGCTTTTGTATTTGCGCTTTTACTCACGCTCATCACTGGGGTCTCAGCCATGATCATTATTGGCTCAAGTCCTCTGGACGTGATCTCTGGTTGGTATGAAGGATTCTTTGATCTGCTGGCTTTTGGAATGCAGATCACCCTTATAGTTATTACAGGTTACAGCATCGCCATCTCCCCTGTTGTTGGCCGGATGATCGATCAACTGGCCAATAGGATATCTACCCCAAAGCAAGTTTATTTATTTATTATGCTGGTAGGGGCTTTGCTCTGTCTGGTAAGTTTTGGATGGGTGGTTATTACCGCTGTGCTAGCTCGTGAACTGGCATTAAGGATTAAGGGTGTGCATTACCCGTTTTTAGTGGCCTGCGTCTACTTTTCAGGAGGCAGCTGGGTGTGCGGTCTTTCCAGTTCCATTCCGTTGCTATTGAACACCGAGAACAATTTCCTGATGGAAGCTGATATCCTATCCTCTGTTATTCCAACGAGCTTTACACTTGGGTCCACTTTGAATATAGTGATGCTAGTAGTGTTTATGGTGTTTGTTCCGATCCTGGTGTTGATACTGATTCCCAAACCAAAACATATTGTGGAGTTATCAGATCAACTCAGCGAACCCGCAGCCTCTAAAGAAGATTCCATCGAGGCGGAAGCTGCTAGTTATAAACTTCCTTTTAAAGCGCTTTCCGACGGGCTTAACAACAGCTGGTTACTGCAAATGACTGTTGCTGTCATTGGCGTGTTTTATATCTGCTACTATTTCTATAAGAATGGATTCGATCTCAACTTCAATATCATGATCTTTATCTTCATCATTATAGGTTTATTGATGCACAAGACACCCCTACGGTATACGATAGCCATGAAGCGATCCAGTTCAAACATTTCAGGAATCTTGTTTCAATATCCATTCTATGCTGGTATCATGGGTATTATGATCCATACCGGACTGGGCTCCAGAACTGCAGAATTAATGGCCTCTGTGGCAACAGAAAACAGCTATTCGGTTTTTTCTTACTTCACAGGAGGACTCATGAATTTTGCCATCCCCTCTGCAGGCGGGGAATTTGCCGTCGTTGGCCCTAGTATTATCAGTGCTGTCACCGAAATTGGCGCCGGTTTACCCGAAGTACAGATCACCAATATGGTTGCCAGAGCCGCTATGTCTATAGCCTATGGAGAAAGCCTTAGCAATCTCATGCAGCCTTTTTTTTTACTTTTGGTTTTTCCAGTAATGGGTCAGGGCATTAAAATACAAGCTAGGGATGTGATGGGCTATTTGGTTCTTCCTTTTACGATCATGCTAGCAATTCAATTACTTATCATTTCTGTGGTTCCCCTTTAAGCTCTAATGTAAGTATCCATATCGTTTTGAAAATCACATACAAAACCAATTAGAAGTTTTAGATTCCTAAGATGATAAAAGAAAGGTCTTATTCACATCTTTTAGAACTTAATCTGGCTGTTCTCTTTATCAGTACATCAGGAGTTCTTGGTCGCTATATTGACCTTCCTGTACCTCTTACCATCTTTTTGAGAGCCTTGCTGGCATCTCTATTTCTAATGATCTACATCTACTACAAAAAGTACAGTCTGAGAGTATTATCCGAGGATCGAAAAATGCTTATTCTCAGCGGGATTTTTATGGGGTTACACTGGATCACCTACTTTTATTCACTACAGGTGTCCAATGTAGCCATAGCCGTGATCAGCCTGTATACTTTTCCGGTCATCACTGCCTTTTTGGAGCCACTTTTACTGAAAACTAATTTTCACAAATCGCATCTGGTGTCGGGTTTTCTGGTAGTGCTTGGTGTATATATTCTGACACCCGAAATTGACTGGGACAGTGATTATTTTAAAGGAGCCGCCATAGGAGTGCTCTCTGCCTTGTGTTATGCTTTGAGAAATATCATCATCAAACCTAAGGTTCACAGCTACAACCAAAGTAGTCTTATGTTATTTCAAATGGTGATCGTGACAGTAATTTTATCACCTGCCGCCTTTTACATAAACATTGAAACAGTGAAACCATTCGCTCCGGCATTGCTTTCACTTGCCCTGGTTACAACGGTTCTGGGCCATACAATGTTTGTTAAGAGCCTCAGGTTTTTTTCAGCCAGTTCGGCCAGCCTGATCAGTTCCATGCAGCCACTCTATGGCATTCTGCTCGCCTATCTTTTTCTAAACGAAGTACCCGGCCTTCATACGTTTGTTGGTGGTACTCTGGTGGTGTCTGCAGTTCTATTAGAATCAATAAAATCCAGGGCAGCGTGAGATGCGACTATCGATAGCAGGTTTAAGATACCTCTAAACAACAGTCCTGGTCTAAAGATTTGGGAAAGACTATTCAATCATTTATCTTTCATTATGTTTTCAAATAAACTATTTCGAACTCACCTTTTGCTGCTGCTCCTATTGCCGGTGCTTTGCCCGGGGCAAAATGATTTTGCTGACCAGGACTCGCTCATCAAGAAATTTAACATTAAGGAAAGGCTTAAATACTTGTACAGAGTGAATAGTAAAGACAGTCTACTGATAGAGAAGGCAGTTTATGATTCAAGCGGTCATCAAACAGATCACTACACCTATAATATGAACGGTCTGATCGTCTCCAGAAAAAAACATCAATATGACGAACTGGGGGTATTAAAACAGACCGAAAAAATTAAAGATAGGGACAAAACCATCAGTCACTACAGCTATGATGCTCAAGGCAGACTGGTTCTTACAGTAAGTAAAAAACCTGACAGCTCAATAACTACAATTATATCCAAAGAATACTACAAGGATGATTTGGTCTCCGCGGTCTACAGAAAAGATGAGGATTCCAAATCTGCTGTTCCTATTCAGCTTACGGAGTACGATTCATCTGATAGGGTTACTTCCAGGAAGTGGTTCAATTCAAAAGGGAAGGTCGAAACTTCACACTTTTTAAGCTATGACGATGACTATCAAAAAGTTTATGTCTACTCCGATAAAAAGAAAAAAAAGCTTACAACTATAAAAAAATACAACGCCAAAGGCCAGCTGATTGAAATACTAAATGTCAAATACAACAGAACCACAAGGTACAATTATGAACCTAACGGCTTACTCAGTTATTCTACCGTCCACATTAATGGTCTATACAATCACCTCCTCGGAACATTCTATCTAAGCAAACAGGAAAATTCACCTTTGATGTTCCCTCCGCGTAAATTATAGATTCATTGTGTTTTGGAGCAACCTACTCTTTGAAATGTTCTTTATCAGAATCCTAGCTCTCCACCTCATCGTTTTTTTTAAAGGAACGAACTGTTTCAGGTGCATAGCAGCTGTCTATTAAGCATCTGTTCAAGCCAAAATCACGCTAGATCCCATCTATTGAAAAAATGACTTTTCTCATAGATAAGTTCAACTAAATTCATAGTTTTATATTTCATGTTATATGTATTCAGCTATGAATCGAACCTTTGTTGTAATATCCATTGCCTTGCTCAGCTCCCTTTATCCGAGTTGTAAAGAGGCTCCAAACAAAACAGCATCCGAAACCACTGTTGCTGAGACCGAGGACGATATAATTGAAATTGCCCATAGCGTGGGGGTATATGATCTTTTAGAAGATCCTGCTTATGCAGAGAAAGCGAAGGAACTTGACCTGAAATGTCCCAATCTGAATGATGCAAGAATATCAGGAACGGATCGTGATGTCGCTATGGAAGCCTGGATATCCTTAAATCAACAAATAGGACAGCATCTGATGGAAAAAAGCTTTAACTGGAATACAGCCACAGAAAAAATGAAGATCCGGCATCGATTCTACTTCCACAAGGATGGGACCATCGATAGCTATTACTACAATGTTATGGACAAAAGTATCTCACCGGAAATTCGCGCCGCCTATGGGGACGCCGTCTCCGAGATCATCCAAGAGCATCGTATTGCAATTCAAAGAGACATCGCCTTCGCTCAATGCGGCAAAATGGCTTTTCAGGTGCTCTGAATACACTATTCTAAGTTTATCAAATTGTTAGGTTTTTCTTTACAACGCAACCAATCAACCACTTTGGCATCTTTTAAAAAAACATTTTATGAATAAATACAAGCGTTTAAGTGTTTTCATTCTGATGCTCTTTCTAATGGCCTTTCAATGCGAGGAAGATCTCGAACCTCAGTTCGCATTCAACAAATACAAGGTCGCGATATCACCAGAAGCTTCATTTTCGATAAACGATACCATCTGGATCAAGGGGCGCATTTCGTCTTACGCATTAGATCTAAACACTAACGACTCCATATTCGGCATTGAACCTCCTTCCGACTCTTTTGGGGTCTTTAAACTAATGACTCCTGCCGATGCTTCCAACTGCAGAGATGCTTTAGATAAGTTTGAGCTTATCTTCAGCACTGGTGACTTCTCATTTATTTCGGCCTGTGAAAATGCAGACCTTATCGCATTACCGGAATTAGAAGCCGACGAATCTTTCTATTCGTACAGGATTGGATTAAAGGCAATGCATCCCGGAGATTATGTTATAAGCCTGCAGGATGGAAATCTACTAAATACCAATCGAAACGAATATCTTATTGAAGATTACCCATTGGTAAATTATCCGGGGCAAATTGGTTTTAACAGGTGTGGGAGTGTTTCATGGAGGTTTTTGGCAGCATCTGATGCTGAGTACTTTTTTCGAGTAGAATAATTTCATTAAAGATGCATTCAACCCTCAGATACTTTATATTTGAAGTCCTATGAAGGAATCTGAATGATTAAAACAGATGATTTTAAGTTTTCCCTTTCGACACCTTTTCTGGTATGTATGCCAGCACTTCTGATCTTTATCAGTGTAGTGTCTGCTCAGAATCAAAATAACTCCTCCATTCAAGACATGAGAGCACAGATTGAACGATCGGTCGATACAGCATTTGTTTACGATTACGACCAAAGTAAGTTTGTACCAGAAAGTAACAAAACGCTACTTATAATGGGACAAACAGTCGAAGGCATCTCCGACTACCTGTCTGCATTCCCCGACGAGCCTTTACCCGCTGGCTGGTCTGCATACTGGGGTGTTACCGAATTTACGGGCATCAAAGAACGATTTACTAATGAAACCGGTAGCTCGCAGCACCATCAAATGCTGGTAGATCAATTTCCAAATGCTGTGATTCACAGCGCCATGTGGATGGTTGGGAACTGGAACATTGCACGCAATACAGCAAATGGCCTCTATGATAAAGTTCTGAAGAAATACGCCAGATGGGCCAAATCGATCAAGCGGCCCATCTATTTGAGAATTGGTTATGAGTTTGACGGACCTCACAACCAGCTGGAACCTAAAGAGTACCTCGCAGCCTACAAGCATGTAGTTGATCTCCTGAGAAAAGAAGGTGTAAATAATATTGCCTTGGTGTGGCATTCTTATGCCGCTCCAACTTACAAAGGATATGATCTCACCGCCTGGTACCCCGGTGATGAATATGTAGACTGGGTGGCTATTTCGGTGTTTGGTCAGGCCTATTCAAAAGACAGTTTTGGTGCAGATACCAATAGGGTACTACAATTTGCCAAAGCCCACAAAAAACCGGTAATGATCGCGGAATCCAGACCTATTAGAGGAATAGCTGAAAATAACACCGTTTCCTGGAACGAATGGTTTGTCCCCTTTTTCAATTTTATCTACCGTAAAAATATCAAGGCAGTATGTCTGATCAATGAAAACTGGCAAGACCTCAATATACCGGGTATCGATGAGTGGAAAGACGGAAGGCTGAGTAATAATAAGATTGTGAGCCGCGCCTGGTTTGAAGAGACCCAGAGCGATTATTTCCTAAAGTCATCTCAGAAACTTTACGAACAATTAAACTTCAAAAAATAAATCCAAATGGCTCAGCAAACATTGCATGATCTAAAAAAAGAGGTGAAAGTCAAGGCTAAATCCGGTGTTGACTTTATTTTGGCTGCCGGTTTACTCTGGTGCGGTATTGCCTGTATCTGGACACTGGATTTCTCCTCATATGATCTGAGCATAATGACCTTTATTGCCGGAGCCCTGCTGCTGCCTTTGGCTTTTGGTATGTCGAGGATCCTCAAAACCAAATGGAAACTCAAAAATAATCCTATCCAACCTCTTGGGCTTTGGCTGAATTTTGCTCAACTCATCTATTTCCCACTCCTGATCTTTATACTGATCGAAGACCCGGATTATTTTATCATGGCCTATGCCATTATTACCGGAGCTCATCTGTTTCCTTATGCCTGGTTTTACGATGAACTAGGTTATGTGGCCGGAGCTGTGATTATTTCTGCAGGGGCTCTTTTTATGGCCCTCAATTTACACAAGGAAACAATGTATTTTATTCCTCTGTGTACGGGTATCATCTTACTTTTACTTGCCCTTTGGATACTACTGAGAATCAAAAAAGTCCCGAGCACGTTTGGTGACGAGACTTAACCAATTCTTCACTTACAAGGCCATTAGTCATGGAGATATACAAAGCGCTCCAGACGCTTCAACTCTCTATCATCCACATACTTTCCAATCTCTTTGCGAAATTGTTCAATGTTTGTATAAGGTCTGTACTCTTCAAACTCATGAGCCATACGATCACCAACACCCGGCAGTGCTTTGATATCTTCTTCCGAGGCAGTATTGAGTTCCACAGGAACAAATACGTAGTTTTCATAACGCGCTACCTCAGCCTTATCCACATACTTACCTATCTCCCTTCTAAACTGACGGATACTGGTGTATGGCCGGTACTCTTCAAATTCATGAGCCATACGATCCCCTACTCCGGGGATCATTTTAAAATCTTCTTCCGCTGTTGTATTTAAATTTAAGGGAACAAATACTTTTTTATAGAGTTCCTCCTTTCCAGTGATGTTTCCTAATAAGTCGTCAAATGCGTTCATACTTAAAAAGGGTCTGCTTTCTACAATTTCGGAGACCAATTCAGGCGTTAGTCCAATTTCCGCTAATTCAGATTCAGTGGCCAGATTGGCATTTAAAATCTGCCCTATTGGTTTTACATCCTTAGTTTCGTCAGATTCTGAAGTGGGCTCGGTTTGTTGAACAGCATTCTCTGTTGCATCTCCCTGTTTTGAATCCTTACATGAGTGTAAAAGAGTTGTGGCTAAAAAAAGGCTTAAAAAAATGCTAGTGATCTTTTTCATGGTTTGTTTGTTATTAGTGTTAAATATGAAAATCCAATTAATGCTATAATGACCATGCTCCCAGGTGCAAGCGCAGGCAAAGCCCCAGATAAACTTTCTTTGAACAATTCCCATCCTGATAAGGAGGGTCTCATTTCCAGTTCAAACTCATAATTGGCCTGAAGGTGTAAAAATACCCCGTACAATCCACTGAGTGCATCAATAAGCAAGACAATGAATAAAAGACCCCTATTAAATTTGGTTCTTTTAAATAAGAAGAGCCCTGTGAAAAATAGGGAGGCTCCAATACAAATCAAAGGGATAAGCTGCCAGTTGTCCTCATGGTGACCAAGGAGATACAATTCGAAAGCGATTCCCATGGTCGTCGTGAGAAAAGTGAACAAGAGGATCATTCTTAACCTTGAGACACCCTGGCCGTTGAGCATTGTTTGTTTTTAGATGACAAAAATAAACCCCTGTAGCTATTTTTTAAAATAAAGTTTTGTAAGACCTCATTAGTTTGACAGAAGATGTTCAAATGAATTACAAACAAGAAATATCAACTTAGTTGAATATCATCTTACTGGATATGCCATCTTTAAATAGGATTATTACTGTTAATAGTTTAATTTTAAGATCCCCGAATTCAGATAGTGTATATCATTAACAACCCATAAAAAAATTATAATGAGACAATTGATCTGTTTTCTTTACAGCGCTTTGATACTGACTTCCTGTATGGAACAATCCATTGATCAGGAAGCAGAAGCCCAAAAACTCATGGAACTATCAAGAGCGTGGGCCAAAGCCACACAGTCCCGAGATGTAGAGGCATGCGTATCCTTCTGGGCCGAAGACGCCATATTAATGTCTCCTGATGAAGGAGTAAGAGTTGGTAAAGATAACTTGCGCGGAATGGTAGAACGATCCATGCAGATCCCGGGATTTGAGATCAACTGGGAACCTCAGGAGGCGTTTGTATCCAAATCGGGTGATCTGGGGTATGTCATCATCAAAAATTACATGACCATGCCTATCGATACGCTTGGTAATACCCAAACTGTGTTTCATAAAGGAGTGGAAATCTGGAAAAAACAACCTGATGGACAGTGGAAAAATGCCGTAGACATTAGCAATAGCGACCCAACCATTAAATCTATATACTAAATAATTATGAAAACCCTTTATGCTACACTGATCAGTGCGCTGTTCCTTCTCTCTTGTAATACCAAAAAAGATGAAACCAAAGATCTGTACTCCAAACCTGACGAACCGGTCATCAGTAATTTACAGCCCATAGATAGTGATGAAGCCCTAATTGCGACAGCGCTGATGGCTGCTCCGGAAGCAAGCCGAGATAGTGCGACAGTGATAGGATATAACATCAAAGGAGAGTGTGTTACTTTTAGAGAAGGTTCCAACGAATTCATAGTTCTGGTCGACGATGCTCAAAAAGAGGGCTTTAATGCTGCCTGTTACCATAAGGATCTGGAGCCATTTATGGCTAGAGGACGTGAATTGAGGGCTGAAGGTAAAAGTAGAAAAGAGATATTTGCGATCCGTGGAGCGGAGATGGCCAGTGGAAAACTTAATATTCCCAGTGGGACAGCACTACACATCTACTTCGGACCAGAAACCAGTTATGATCCTGAAACCAATAAGGTAGACCAGGCAAGGTTGCGTTACGTGGTGTATTTGCCTTATGCCACGGCAGCATCAACCGGCCTTCCTGAGCAACCCGTTGCGGCCAATCACCCATGGATAATGGACCCAGGGACTCACAGAGCACATATCATGATCTCACCACTTGTTGCTAATCAGTAAAAGAAAAACAAACAACGAACCATACACATACAGAGGTATGAGACACTATTTGATCCCAGTCTTTTTTGCCATTGGTCTTCTGACGGCATGCGTTCAAAAACAAAATAACAATCTATCAGAAGCGAGTTCCTATTTCGACTATTCGAATACTGATGATCAGCGCACAGGAGGAATAAAAATGGTCCCTGTAAAAACAGACAAAGGCACTTTTAATGTTTATACGAAACGCATGGGGAACAATCCAAAAATGCGCTTGCTCCTGCTCCATGGCGGTCCCGGTGGAACACACGAACAATTTGGGAACTTTGAGGGCTATCTCCCTAAAGAAGAGATTGAATATATCTACTACGATCAGTTAGATTCGTATTACAGCGATCAACCAAATGACTCAACCCTCTGGACCATAGAGCACTATGTAGAAGAAGTGGAACAAGTTAGGAAGGCTCTGGATTTAGACAAAGAGAATTTCTATTTACTGGGGCAATCCTGGGGTGGTATCCTGGCGATGGAATACGCTCTTAAGTACCAGGATCGTCTCAAAGGACTCATCATTTCCAATATGATGGCCAGTGCGCCAGAATATACCAAATATGCTAATGAAGTATTGGGGCCGCAAATGGACCCTGAGGTGCTTGAAGAAATACGTAGCATGGAAGCAAATAATGATTTTGACAACCCTCGGTATTCTGAACTCCTGCTCAACCATTACTACACAGAACACATTGTAAGGCTCCCACTTGAGGAATGGCCCAAATCAGTAGACCTTCTCTTTCAGCACCTTAATCCCAACATTTATGTATACATGCAGGGCCATAGTGAATTTGGAATGACCGGTAATGCGACTCTGAAGGACTGGGATGTAACAGATCGCCTAAAAGAACTGACGGTGCCCACACTTGTTCTTGGAGGGAAGTACGACACTATGGATCCTAAGCATATGGAGTGGATGGCCACTGAAGTACAGAATGGAAGAAGCGTAATTACCAATGGGAGTCATTGTGCGCAATTTGATGATCCCGACACCTATTTTCCGGCGCTAATTCGTTTCATCAAGGAAGTAGATTCAGGGGAATTTAAACAGTGAACGGGCAACACTTTGATATCCGTTACCACCCTCCGAGGAGTAACCTAAACATATTGGTTTATTGAGAATCAAATACTGCGCTATTTGCCATAAAGACTTTCCGGTCATGTACCGCATCCAATACACACCACTTAAGATATGGGTATTTGTTTGCAAGGAATGCTTGCTTCAAGAAAAAGAAGACAATCCAAACTACAGATATGGAGGTACCTGGAAGAAATAATAATGTTTTTAAGGTCAATTCCTGATAAGAGAAAAAAAGGAGACTTTAAGCCTCCTTTTTTCTATCTTGATAACCGATGTGTTTATTCAAAAATGTTTTCAGGAATCAATGTCAATCCCACATATCTGCCACTTTCAGGTAAAGTAGTTATATAAGTAAAGGAGCCAACTGGTGAACCAACTGTTAAGTTGATACGTCCAAAATGGTTATCTCTATCAATACCGTATAAAACACCATCCTCAGAGCGCTTTATGGTTCTAATTCCGTCCAAGGATTCTTCAAGTGGAAAATTAATTTCATCCAGATCTATAACTTCTTTGACATCTCCTTGAAAATCTGTAACTATTATTTCATCGTAATCTGTTACTAACAACTCATCACCGGTTACAGCATACTCAATACCCATTCCATCAGAGAAGTGTACCGTTTCATTTCCATCCATTAATGGTGTTTCGCTCACAAAAGACCCATCTAAATTGAGAGTAATGAGTCCCGTATTGTAATCTAAATTATTAGCGTTATCATACTCATCCCAATAGACGGTCCCTAAGATTTGATTGTTGTATATTTCTATGCCGGGAACCGCATACCAATCATCGTCCTCATTGCTATTGATCATGGTAGCCACCAAGGTTGTAGGATCAATTGAAAAAATGGCGCCATTATGTGTGTCACTGTTTGCTCTAGCACTGGCATAAATAAGATCATTATTAGGGTTAAAGACTATATCACGCAACCCTGCTAATATTTCTCCTTGATACGTGACCGAGCCTAATGCCACCAAAGAGCCATCACTGATGTCAATTGAAGAGAATAGCCCGGTTTCGCTGTCATAAACCATCATAATATCGTTTATAACAGGTGGATCGTCATCATCGTCACTGCAGGCAGTCACTACTGAAAAAATTAAAAAAAGACCTAAGATTTTTAAGACCAATGGTTTCATCACTTTTTGATTTAAGGGTTAAAAAATGTATTCTTCTGTCGATTCATCCGGAGTGCACGGATAAACCTGATGAATGTATCTTTTTCTTCCTCAAAGCAAAATGACCACGGTCAGTAAAACAGAAATTTTAACCAGATTTAAACTACATTCTGAGAAAAATCAAAACCTTATCGATCCTTAGATTTAAAAAAACGAAGCGTATTTACTCCAACAATAGTCGATCTATCAATTCCTGGAAATCCTTTGTGAATTCTACATACTTTTCGCCGGTCGCTGGTCCGTTAAAACCGGTATATATTTTGCGAACCGCCCCTTTTTTATCAATAATTATGGTCGTTGGGTAAGCAGATATTTCATTGAGCATGGGCAGTTTTTCCTGTATCCCGGACTTACTGGCTGTTCCGTATTGTGCCAATAGGATAGGGTACTCCATCCCAACTCCGGCACGCAGTCTGTCTATATTATCAAAGGCCTTTTCGGGTGTTTTAACAAACTCCACGGCCAGTGCTACTGCTTCAAACTCCTTATCCTTGTAATCTGAATAAAACTGGGTGTAAAATTTACTCCCATCCAGACAATTGGGGCACCAGGTACCCATTACCATCACCAAAACCACTTTGTTCTGAAACCGCTCATCGTCAAGTGATACCATATCCCCTTCTTCATTCGGAAACGAAAATTCGAGGCGATCGTAGCCCTCCTCCAGTTGGGTAAGCTCATCCATTTCGGGGAGAGCGAAGTCCGGATTGCGATTGGCCAGAAATGGCTCCCTCCAGTGATTTCCGGAATAAAACACACCATCCATTACAGAGTCATCGACCTTCGCCTGAAATAAAAAGGCATGGGCGCCATCAAAAGTGGATAATTTAAGACTATCGCCATCCATAACCCCTTCCAAAAACCTGTAGTCGCCAGTCGTGGTTCTGAAAGTTCCTGTCACCCGATGCTCATTCTGTTCAAACATCCCTTTAGCCATATACTCCCCCGGCTCTCCCCTGCTAAAAACAGTTTCCCAGCTACCGGAAACCTCTAAGCTCGGTGTCTTCTCCACTTTAAAACGTTCATTGTTCTGGTATTCCGCATAAAATGGAGACAAGCGATTCCTAGTCTCATTAATAAGTTCACCCCTCAGGTCATCTCCTTCAAACACTGCCCAGATATAGGATTCAAATACCGGCATTTGAATAAAGACGGTATCGTTCCTGTAACTGATCTCGGAAACCTCAAGGACCTCGTTGCTGTTGTATAATTCCATGCTTTGAGGAGAGGTAACCTTAAATATGAAGGGCAGCTCCTGCTGGTCCTGAACAGATAGAACCCCACGATAAGTACCATTTTGCAAAACAGTCTCTTTAGATTTTTCCTGGCATGAAACGATAAGGAACAGGCAGAGGCTTAAGGCTAGTATTTTTTTCATGTGAACTCTGAATTTAAGGCTTTAAGAAACGACATTTATACCATATAAAAATGCCTTTTAGCATTTCATTAAGCAAAGAGGATTGCTATCTTTGTCAGCCGAAATTAACCCTTATGAAGATTTCATATAATTGGCTGAAGGAGTTTATCAAAACCGATTGGAGTGCCGAAAAAACCGGTGCCCTATTAACCGATCTAGGTCTTGAGGTTGAAGGTATCGAAAAGTACGAATCAGTCAAAGGAGGCCTGAAAGGTATAGTCGTTGGCGAAGTCCTTACTTGCGAACAACACCCTAATGCAGATCGTTTGAAAGTGACGACCGTGGATATAGGAAGCAATGATCCCTTGTCTATTGTCTGCGGTGCTCCAAATGTGGCAGCTGGTCAGAAAGTTCCTGTAGCTACCATTGGAACCACTCTGTACACCCCTGAGGGTGAACCCTGGACCATCAAAAAAGGTAAGATCCGTGGCGAGGTCAGTGAAGGGATGATCTGCGCAGAGGATGAACTTGGTTTAGGCAGCTCTCACGAGGGAATCATGGTATTGGATAAAAAGCTGAAGCCTGGTACTACTGCCGCCGAAGTGTTTGAGATTGAAAATGATGAAGTATTTGAAATTGGTCTTACACCAAACCGGGCAGATGCCATGAGTCATATGGGTGTTGCCCGTGATCTCAGGGCCGGCCTTATTCAGCAGGAGATCATAAAGGAATTGATCACTCCCTCGGTAATGTCCTATCACGTGGATAAGCGCACCTTAAAAATAGAAGTGGACGTCAAAGACCAAAAAAGAGCTCCACGCTATTGTGGTGTGACACTTGTCGGCATTAAAGTGGGAGAATCTCCAAAATGGTTGCAAAACAGATTAAAGGCTATTGGACTCGCTCCCATCAATAACATAGTAGACATCACAAACTATGTGCTTCATGAACTTGGGCAGCCCTTACATGCCTTTGACGCTAATAAAATAAAGGGCAATAAAGTAATTGTAAAAACCTGTAAAACCGGCACTAAATTTACAACCTTAGATGGTGTTGAGCGGGAGCTACACGCTGAAGATCTTATGATCTGCGATGCTGAAAAGCCTATGTGTATTGCAGGTGTCTACGGTGGTATCGATTCAGGTGTGAGCGAAGGAACCACTTCTGTATTTCTTGAATCTGCCTATTTTGATCCGATCAGTATCCGTAAAACCGCTAAACGTCATGGACTAAATACAGATGCCTCCTTTCGGTTTGAACGAGGAATAGATCCGAACATCACAGAATATGCGCTGAAGCGAGCCGCATTGCTCATCCTTGATATAGCGGGCGGAGAGATTGCCAGTGACATTATAGATGCTTATCCAAAGAAAATCAAGGACATGGAAGTACGTCTTAGCTTCGATAACGCGAAAAAACTAATTGGTGAGGAATTACCACGTGAAACCATTAAAAGTATACTTACTTCTCTGGAGATAAAAGTTAATAACGTCACCGAAACCGGTCTTGGCCTAACCATCCCTGCCTATCGTAATGATGTAATAAGAGAGGCTGATGTAATCGAAGAGATTTTAAGGGTCTATGGGTATAATAATATCAGCACCACTAAGAAACTAAATGCGTCCATCTCAAACTCAACCAGGTTTGAAGATTACAAGCTACGTAACATCATAAGCAATCAGCTGGTTGCTCAAGGATTTTATGAGATCATGACCAACTCTCTGACCACAGCCAAATATTTAGACTTGAGCGACAGTTTAAGTGAAGAGCATAATGTGGTCATGCTCAATCCCCTTTCTCAAGACCTTGGGGTCATGCGGCAATCCATGCTGTTTTCTGGTCTTGAAGCCATGGCGCATAACATCAATAGGAAACGAGAAGACCTGAAGCTCTTTGAGTTTGGCAAGACATATCATCACTACAAGGATCAAAGGGAAGAATTTAAACATCTTGCCCTGTTTCTTAGTGGACGGAAAGATGAAGAGCTCTGGAATAGTTCCACTGACGCCGTAGATTTCTTCTATTTAAAAGGAATGGTTGATGCGGTTCTCCTCCGTCTGGGGATTCAAAACTATCAGACCCAAGCCCTTGAGTCGGACCTGTTCTCGGAAGGAGTAAGCCTATACCTCGGAAAACACCATCTGGTGAGTCTGGGACTCATCAGAAAAACAATTACCAGACCTTTCGGTATCGACCAAATGGTCCTATTTGCAGATTTTAAATGGGACAGCATTTTAACATTGGTACAAACGCAGGATATCAAATTCAAAGCCATACCCAAATATCCTGAAGTACGTCGGGATTTTGCCCTGCTACTCGACCAGCAAGTGGCTTTCAAATCCATCGCAGAAATTGCTCGAAAAACAGAAAAAAACCTGTTGAAAGATGTGAGTCTGTTTGACGTATATGAAGGAAAAAATCTTCCCGAAGGAAAAAAGAGTTATGCGGTAAGTTTCATTCTACAGGATGATAGAAAAACCCTGACAGACAAACAGGTGGATAAGGTGATGAAAAAAATGCAAATGAATTTTGAAAAAGAACTGGGTGCGGAACTGCGATAGAACGGTTTTTTGGATCCTCAATAATCGGTAACTATATAAGCAACCCACCTGTAAAGATAGGTTAGCTGCATTATGCTTTGCAGCATTTCTTAATTGAAAAGACAGCGAAGGATTAAAAAGATTATCCGAAAATTCATTAGAGACATTCAATTAATCCTTATTTTTAATTATTAAAAACAATGAATTAATGGCTGACATAACTTTAGGAGGAACTCCTGTAGAAACCATTGGGGAATTACCTGAAATTGGTAGCAAGGCCCCTGATTTTAAATTAACCGGTATCGACCTTGAGGACAAGTATCTCGAGGATTTTTCAGGAATGAATCTGGTCCTGAACATTTTTCCTTCAATTGATACCGACGTCTGTGCGCAGTCTGTGAGACGCTTTAATGAACAAGCAAGCAGCTTAAAGAACACTAAGGTCCTCTGTGTTTCAAAGGATTTACCGTTTGCGATGAAACGCTTTTGTGGTGCCGAAGGGCTTGACGATGTCGTGAGCCTTTCAGACTACAAGTCCGGTGCCTTTGGAACCGACTACGGAGTTGTTTTTACCACAGGACCCTTTGAAACCTTACTTTCGAGATGCATAGTGGTTATTGATAAAAATGACAATGTCATTTATACAGAGCAGGTATCCGAAATTGCCGATGAACCGGATTATAAAGCGGCTATTGCGGCGCTTAAAAATGCTTAATGCCCATTAAGGATTTTTTTCTGGACAGATTAAAAAGTATCGGCATTGCGCTTAGGGGAATGATCCTGCTGATAAAGCATGAAGCCAATATTCAAACTCAGTTATGGATTGGGTTGTTGGTGACCATTGCCGGTTTTATTTTTGATATCTCTCCTAATGAATGGCTCTTTCAGATTTTTTCAATTGGTCTGGTCATGAGTTTAGAAGGTCTGAATACTGCTCTTGAGCAGATGGCCGACTTCGTTCACCCGGACCAACATCAGCAAATCGGACGCATTAAAGACATGGCTGCAGGAGCTGTTTTTATAGCAGCCGTAACCGCTGTTATTGTTGGGCTCTTCATTTATATTCCCAAAATATTCTAAATACCAAAACCATTAGGATTAACGTTAACTATTTGTATTTTTGTTTAAACCTAACGGGTGCTTAATGGCTAAAAGAACAAGCAAGGCAAAACGCAAAAACAAAGCCACCAGAAAGTCCTTTTCCTTTCATCTCTCTAATCAGCAAAAACTAGTCTTCGGCAGTTTGCTCATTATTGTTGGTGTCCTGTTGTTTGTTTCCTTCTTGTCCTTTTTATTTACCGGAAAAGCAGATCAGAGTATCCTATCCGAATTTCCAAATAGAAATGATGAGGCACAGAACTGGGCTAAATTAGTGGGTGCACAGCTCAGTGATTTCTTTATTATGCGTGGTTTTGGGCTAGCATCTTTTATCTATGCAGGGCTCTTATTTCTATCCGGGGTCTATCTGGCGCTGAATCTCAAAAAAAACAGACTGCTTAAGCATTGGATTTGGGGCTCTCTTATTGTCGTCTGGCTTTCTGTCTTATTTGGTTTCTTTACGCATAAGTACGATTTTCTTGGAGGGGTGGTAGGCTATGAGGTCAATCATTTTCTTCAGGATTATATTGGTACTATTGGTACAGTGTTGGTCCTGCTGTTTGGTCTTATTTCCTATTTGGCCATTCGTTTTGGACTCACAGGCCAACAAATTATAGGTTGGTTTAAGCGGGCTAAAGAAGATCTGGAACTCTCAGATAATGATCAAAAAAACGAGCAATCTCCTGTGGTCATTGACAATAGCCTTACCGAGGAGGCAGAACAGTTTAAATCTGGTTTTGAACTCAGTATTGAAGATCGCAAACCCACCATTGACCGTGCTTCTGAACTGGAGAGATCAAAGCAAAGTACTCCAAAGGCTCCTGGTATAAAAGAGGAATCAAAAGCTTCCGAAACGGATATAAAATTTGAAGTTGAAAAAACGGTTGAAGAAACGGAGACCGACAAAAAGGCTGATCAGCTTGTAGAGGATTTTGGAAAGTTTGATCCGACGCTTGAGCTTGGAAAATTCCAGTTCCCACCCCTGGATCTTCTCAAAAAATACGATAATGAGGGAATCGCCATAAATCAGGAGGAACTTGAAGAAAATAAAAATCGTATCGTAGAGACACTGAACAATTACAAGATCGGAATTAGCAGTATTAAAG
>CAWZYX010000039.1:0-24181 GCA_963966315.1 uncultured Winogradskyella sp.
GCTCGGAGATGTGTATAAGAGACAGCCATTGGTGACCTCGACGGCAATGGTTATGAGGACCTTTACATCGGACACTCCTCAGGTAAGCCAGGAAAACTCTTTATGAACTCGGGCAGTGATTTTGAAATAATATCCCCCCCGGTTTTTGAAGAGGATGCTGTTTTTGAAGATAACAGCGCAGCTTTCTTTGATGCCGACGCGGATGGAGATCTCGACCTGTACGTTGGTTCAGGAATTAGCTCCAATAATCAAAGTGACACCAACAAGGATCGTCTTTATCTTTATGACAATGGGAAGTATGTAGGATCTAATATGGTCATCCCCGATAATTCTCTGGTCACCTCTACTGTACAACCCTATGACTACGATCTGGATGGGGATACAGACCTGTTCATTGGAAACCTGAGCGATCCAAAGAGTTTTGGTAAGCGCGTAAATTCTTATCTCCTTCGCAATAATGGCAACGGTACCTTTGAAAAAGACAAAGCATTTCAGCTGGAGAGCATGGTTACAAATGCCCTATGGAAAGACATTAACGGCGATGGAATTAAGGATTTACTGGTAGCCAGTGAATGGGACCTTCCACATGTTTTCCTCAATAACAAGGGAACCCTTAGTGAGGTGGCGCTACCCGATGATTTAAAAGGTTTATGGCAGAGTATAGACGCACGCGATGTGGATGGAGATGGCGACCTGGATCTGCTATTGGGGAATTTAGGTCTAAACACCAAATTCAACCTTTATTTTGACGGCCCCCTACAATTGTACTATTCTGATTTTGATAAAAATGGTGTTTTCGAAACAATGATCGCCTACAACAGAGATGGAAATTACTATCCGTTGAATTCAAAGGACGAACTGGCCGCTCAGATGAATGTCATCAATAAAATTTACACCTCGCATGAGGCATATGCCGGAAAAACAATGGTGGAGGTTATGAAGAGTGGCACCCTGAAAGAAGCCACAAAATATGAAGCGAATACCCTTTCATCAGGATATGTACCGAATGAAGATGGGAGGTTTAGTACTTTCATACCTTTTGCGAGAGATCTTCAGTTAGGCCCCATCAACGACTTCCAAAATGTAAGGGTGTCTAATGAAGATCTTTTACTCGTAAGTGGTAATTCCTACAAGTTCAATACCTACCACGGTTCTTATTCCTCGTTAAAAGGTAGTTTTTGGAATACTGATACGCAGGAGATTTACAACGGATCCGAGCTAGGTCTTGACCCGTTGAATGAACAAGTAAAAAAAGTGGCTGTGATCAAAATGGAAGACTACCACCTACTCATCATTATTTCCAATAACGATGCTACAAAGTGTTATCAATTTAAGAACTAAAAAAATGCGTCCATCTCTTTTTCTACTTATTGTATTGAGCCATTTGGTCGTTCTGACCTCTTGTTCTTCTAAGCCAAAGTCTGTTAAGATAGAGGCCTCAGATTTCCACAATGCCGTTGATAAACTTACGGAGGTTATGGTTCATGATATCTTTTCCCCTCCCGTTGCAAGCCGTCTGTATGTTTACCCTAACATAGCAGCCTATGAGGTACTAAGCGGACCTCAGAAGACCTATCGCCCTCTTTCGGGGCAGTTAAAGGATCTTGAAATTCAGAAACCTGACACAAATGAAAACCTTAATCTCTCGCTTTCTGCTTTAATCGCTTATTTAGATGTGGCTAAAGAGTTGGTGTTTTCTAAAGATATGATGCTAAAGTACAGAGATAGTCTTTACACCAAATGGGATCAACAGGATGCTTCTGGTTTTGAACAAGCAAGAGATTATGGTTTAAAAATTTCAGCACAGATTATTGGGTGGATGCAAAATGATGGCTATGCAGAATCCCGTACATTACCAGACTACAATATCTATGATAAGAGTCCCGCTCGGTGGGAACCTACACCACCGGCATACATGAAAGGGATCGAACCCCACTGGAACACTCTTAGACCCTTTGTACTGGATTCGGCTGCTCAGTTCAAACCAGTTACTCATCCTGCTTTCTCAGTGGAAAAAGGAAGCCCCTTCCACAACGAGCTAATGGAAGTTTACCAATTGGGAAACGAGATCAGAGAAAAAGGTGATGAATCGGTCGAGGTAGCCATCGCTCGGTTTTGGGATTGCAACCCATTTGTCTCCGTGAATAAGGGACATTTCATGTTTGCCGAGAAGAAGATCACACCCGGAGCTCACTGGATTGGCATTTGCAAAATTGCTTGTCAGCAAACACAAGCCGGTTTTGAGCGTACTGTTTTTGCCTACACAAAGACTTCCATGGCTATTGCCGATGCTTTTATTAGCTGTTGGGATGAAAAATACCGAAGTAACCTCGTTCGTCCGGAAACACTCATCAACTCTTACATAGACCTTGATTGGGCGCCAATACTTCAAACTCCTCCATTTCCTGAATACACCAGTGGCCATTCTGTTGTTTCGGGTGCCGCTTCGGAGGTTTTAACCGACATATTCGGTGACAACTTTTATTTTGAAGACACTACTGAACTGCCTTACGGTCTGCCTATGAGAGTATTTGAATCATTTAGGGCAGCGGCGCAGGAAGCAGCCATTAGTCGCTTGTACGGTGGGATTCACTACAAGACTGCCGTAGTCGTAGGGCTTGAACAGGGGATAAAAATTGGCCAGCTAACCAATGGGAAGGTTCAATTTCTGAATAACTAACAGGGCTTTAATACTGTCCAGTTGATAGTAGTACGAGAGTACAGGCAATCTCGTGGTCTATGGAATGTTTATCCAGCAACTTTATGAGTTCCCAGTTCTCGGTTCCGGGGTTAAAAATGATGCGATCGGGCTTTAATCCGATGAGATGTTCGAAATAATTTTTCTGGTGTTTTGGACTTAGGTAGAGACTAATGGTCTTAATTCCCTCGTAAGGGATTAGTTCTGTGTCAATTGATACATCAGCAATCACTCCTTCTCTTAATCCGAAGGCCTTGACCTTGTGGCCGTTCTCTCGCAATCTTCTAACAGCTACATTCGAGTAACGTTCGGGCTTTAATGACGCACCAAATACGAGTGTAGTTTCTTTCATTTGTTAATTAACAGTTAAATAAGACGGTATGATGCAATAAAAAACAACTTTGTACGTCTAATAAGTAAGTTTTAAGTAATTATTGTTATGTCCGTTCCAGGATATAATTAAGTGTTAGTTAGGTTGGTTAATAGCTGAAAAAGCCGAGGTTTATGCTTCGGCTTTTTCAATAGATCACCAGTTGATAATAGCACTACCCCAGGTAAATCCACTACCAAAGGCTGCCAACACAACCTTATCACCTTTCTTAATTTTACCTTCCTCCCAGGCTTCGGTTAAAGCAATAGGAATGGAAGCAGCTGTTGTATTCCCATAGCGCATAATGTTATTATACACCTGATCATCACTGAGACCAAATTTTTTCTGAATGAACTGTGATATTCTCAGGTTGGCCTGATGAGGAATAAGCATGTCTATTTGTTCCTTTGACAAGTTATTGTGCTGAAGTCCCTCGATAATGGCTTCACTAAATCGAACTACAGCATGCTTGAACACAAACTGGCCATTCATGTAAGGGTAATAAGAAACATCATCAGGGTCATTCTCTTCTATAATCGTATCCACCCATCGTCCTGTACTTGGTCCTTCAAGTGCTAGTTCCTTTGCATACTGCCCCTCTGAGTGCAAGTGTGTTGATAAAATACCTTTTGTATTGTCTTCCTCTCTTGAAAGGACTGCAGCACCGGCGCCATCACCAAAAATAACCGTCACATTCCTCCCTCGTGTCGATCGTTCAAGTCCTCCTGAATGGTTTTCACTGCCTATGACCAGAACGTTCTTATACATTCCCGTTTTAATAAACTGATCGGCCACTGATAAACCATAAACGAATCCCGAACATTGATTTCTAACGTCTAGTGCACCAATGGTTGGCATGTCCAGGAGTTCCTGAACACGTACGCCCCCTCCGGGAAAATACATGTCCGGACTTAAGGTGGCAAAAACGATTAAATCAATATCATCCTTTGTGAGTCCGGCGCGCTCGATTGCAATCTTTGCAGCCTTTGCTCCCATAATGGAGGTAGTGTCCTCACTGGTATCAGGATCAATCCATCGACGCTCTTTTATACCTGTCCGCTCCTGTATCCATTCGTCACTGGTATCCATCCAGACCTTTAGATCTTCATTCGTAACCACCTGTTCCGGAAGGTATTTACCTAATCCTATTATTCTTGAATTGTACATTTTGTTGACTATTAGGGAAACATCAAATGCCAATGAGTCTGACATTTTAGAGTTTGTTTCGTGTAACTTGGCTAAAATAGCCATTTGGTCGCAAAGAAATTTTGAAGCTAATTTCAATCGCTATGCATGCATAGCAAAAGAGGGTTGAACAGTTAATATTTTAACAATTCTTAAAATACATCCGTATTTTTAAATAAGTATCTTATGCACAATACAAATTACAATATATACATGAGAACATTACTTTTATTTATTTCCCTATCTCTTGCATCCTTCTCCTTCGCACAACAGAACTTAGGATATCAGTTGCCACCAGATGAAATTCTTGAGCTAGCCGATGTTGAACTAGCCCCCGGAGTACAGATGGACTCCAAAGGTGAAAACATGGTGCTTCTGTACAGAGATCAGTACAAATCCATCGCAGAACTCTCAGAAACGGAATTGCGTTTAGCTGGTTTAAGGATCAATCCGGTTACCAATATTGGAAGCAGAACCAATTACATTACTAATCTAAAAGTTAAAAAGACCGGTGAACAGGAAGCAACTCAGGTTAGTGGGCTTCCAGACGACGCCAGACTTTCAGGTTTCAGTTGGTCTCATGATGAATCGATGATCGCCTGTCTGAATACTACTAATACAGGGGTTGAAGTATGGGTACTTGATATCGCCTCAGCCTCTGTGAAAAGACTAACTGACCCTGTTATAAACGCAAATATGGGCAGTGCCCTGAATTGGTTCAAAAACGATTCCAAACTTCTGATTAAAGTTCTTCCTGAAAACAGGCAAGAGCTTATTAATGCAGCGAATGCTATTCCTACCGGACCAACGATTTCCGTTAGTGATGGTTCTAAAGCACAAAACAGGACCTACCAGGACCTTTTAAAAAACCCCAATGACGAGTTCAATTTTGAACAACTGGCACATTCTGAACTAAAGACTGTTGATTTAAGTGGTAACTTAGTTGACTTTTTACCATCGGCAATGTACAGAGGAATAAGTTTCTCACCTGATGGCAATTATATCATGATCTCAAAAACCAAGCGCCCATTTTCTTATCTAGTTACTTATGGCAGATTTCCCTATGAGACAAACATATACAATGTGGAAGGTACTTTTGTAACCCAGGTGAACGACGTGCCGTTGGATGAGGTACGACCAAAAGGATTTATGGCCACACGGCTTGGAAAACGCAGCATGTCCTGGAGAGGTGATCAACCTGCTACTCTTGTATATGCCCATGCGCTTGATGAAGGCGATCCGGCTATCGAAGTCGCACACAGAGATGCTGTATACGAATTAAAGGCACCATTTAACGGATCCCCAAAGCTCATCCTTAAAACAAAGCAACGTTTTTCGGGGATTGACTGGGGTACAGAAAATATGGCCATTGCTTATGACTACTGGTGGAATACGCGGAATCTGAAAGTCTATATGTTTAATCCTTCTGACGCCTCACAATCCCCGGTGATCATTGAAGACAGAAATTACCAGGACGTATACAGTGACCCCGGTAGTTTTGTAACGAGTAAGAACAAATATGGAAGGTATACCCTGGAAATGAACGGCAATAAATTATACCTGATGGGTGATGGTTACTCGAAAGAGGGTCAGTTTCCCTTTATAGATGAATTCGATATCAAATCACAAAAGACCAAAAGGATTTATCAGTCCGAGTATACAGATAAACTGGAAACCCTTAGCTCTGCCATTAACATGAAGAAAGGTGAAGTACTCGTGCGAATTGAGTCACCTTCAGAATATCCTAATTATTACATCAGGAATATCAACAAAAAGAATGACCTGCGAGCGATAACTGCTTTTGAAAATCCCTTTAAAGGTTTAGAGAACGTTCAGAAAACGGTTATTAATTATAAACGCGAAGACGGTCTGGACCTGGATGGTACTCTTTACCTTCCTCTGGATTATGAAGAAGGGAAAAAGTACCCCATGATACTTTGGGCTTATCCTCGAGAATACAAAGATAAGGCCAGTGCTTCTCAAAGTACATCCAATCCTAATGAATTCGTTTATCCCTACTGGGGTTCTCCGATCTACTGGGTGACACGTGGTTATGTAGTTTTGGACGATGCTGCCTTTCCAATCGTTGGCGAAGGCGAGGAGGAACCTAATGATAGCTTTAGGTCTCAATTGGTGGCCAATGGAAAAGCGGCTATTGATGCGGTTGATGAATTGGGGTATATCGATAGGGATAAAGTAGCTGTTGGTGGCCATAGTTACGGAGCGTTTATGACGGCCAACCTTTTATCGCATTCAGACCTTTTTGCTGCGGGTATTGCCAGAAGTGGTGCTTACAACAGAACCCTTACTCCCTTCGGTTTTCAAAGCGAGGAGCGCAGTTATTGGGAGGCTCCTGAGATCTACTACAACATGTCACCCTTTATGCATGCGGATAAAATGAAAACGCCATTACTATTAATTCATGGTGTAGCAGATAACAATTCAGGGACCTATCCACTACAAAGTGAACGTTATTTTAACGCGTTAAAAGGACTTGGAGCAACCGTTAGGTTAGTAATGCTTCCAAAGGAAAGTCATGGCTACAGGGCCAAAGAATCGATCATGCACATGCTTTGGGAACAAGACCAGTGGCTTGACAAATATGTGAAGAACAACAATTCGGAAACAGTGTCAAACGACAATAAAACCAAGGCCCTTAAAGATTGAAATTATCGTTTTGAACAGGAAGCCATTCTGGAAGGGATGGCTTTTTTTATGTCATCTTGTCATTTTTTAAGGCTTGGTATTTTATTTGTTTTATACGTATCAGATAATTTTATACAATAATTAAAAACGACATATCATGACGAAAGGAAATATTAATGTTTCTGTAGAAAACATTTTCCCATTAATCAAAAAGTTTCTATACAGCGACCACGAAATTTTTCTTCGTGAGTTAATTAGTAATGCGACAGACGCCACCTTAAAACTTAAACACCTAACCAATATTGGTGAAGCGAAGGTGGAATACGGTTCTCCAAAAATTGAAGTTAAGATTGACAAGGATGCTAAAAAGCTTCACATCATCGATGAAGGAATAGGGATGACCGCTGAGGAGGTTGAGAAGTACATCAATGAGGTAGCTTTTTCAGGAGCCGAAGAATTCCTGGATAAATATAAGGATGCAGCCAAGGATTCAGGTATCATCGGGCATTTTGGTCTTGGTTTTTATTCTGCGTTTATGGTAGCAGACAAGGTTGAGATCATCACCAAGTCCTATCAGGATGCCCCGGCAGCACACTGGTCATGTGATGGCTCCCCCGAGTTTACTCTTGAGGAATCTGACAAAAAAGAAAGAGGAACTGAGATCATTCTTCACATTGCAGAGGACTCCACAGAGTTTCTGGAAGATTCGAGAATCCGCGAGTTATTGCAAAAGTATAATAAGTTCATGCCTATTCCGATCAAGTTCGGAACCAAAGAAATCAACGATCCAGATTTTACTCCAAAAACCATTAAAGACAAGGATGGTAAAGAAACAACGGAGCCACACAAAAAAATCACGGTCGATGACATTATCAACAACCCTGATCCTGCCTGGACTAAACAACCCACAGACCTGGAGGAGGAAGACTATAAGAACTTTTACAGAGAGCTGTATCCCATGCAGTTTGAAGAACCTCTTTTCAACATCCACCTGAATGTGGATTACCCCTTCAATCTTACAGGAATTCTTTACTTCCCAAAGATGACCAACGATCTTAATATGCAGAAAGATCGTATTCAGCTTTATCAGAACCAGGTATTCGTTACCGATAATGTGGAGGGAATAGTTCCAGAGTTCTTAACCATGTTGCGCGGGGTGATCGATTCGCCGGATATCCCCTTAAATGTATCGAGGTCCTACCTACAGGCGGATGGAGCTGTCAAAAAGATCTCCTCCTATATTACAAGAAAGGTAGCAGACAAATTAAAATCCATATTTACCAATAATCGCGAGGATTTTGAGGCCAAGTGGGACGATATTAAAATCGTGATCGAATACGGCATGCTCTCTGAGGAAAAGTTTTTTGAAAAGGCTGAAGCATTTGCGCTTTATCCATCAGTAGATGGCACCTATTATACCTACGAGGAACTTTACAATAAGATCAAAGCCAATCAAACGGATAAGGATGACAAACTGGTAATTCTGTACGCAGCCAATAAGGATGAACAGCACAGTTACATTGAGGCGGCCAAAGCAAAAGGGTATGAGGTCTTGTTATTGGATTCACCTATAGTAAGTCACTTAATGCAGAAACTTGAAACCACCAAAGAAAATATTTCTTTTGCCCGTGTTGACGCTGACCATATTGATAAGCTCATCAAAAAGGAGGACACGGTGATTTCAAAACTGTCGGATGATGAAAAAACCTCATTGGAAGAATTACTGAAGGAAGTGATCCCATCCGAAAAGTTTATGGTTCAGCTTGAAGCCATGGATAGCTCTGCAGCACCGTTTATGATCACACAGCCTGAATTTATGCGTCGCATGAAGGAAATGCAGGCAACCGGTGGCGGAGGTATGTTTGGTATGGGTAACATGCCTGAAATGTATAATCTGGTGGTGAACACCAATTCTGAATTGGTTGGAGATATACTACAGACCAAAACCAGAAAAAAACAGGAGCGATTGATCAATCAGAGCCTGGATCTGGCCAGATTATCTCAAGGACTGTTGAAAGGTGAGGAACTAACCAAATTCATCAATCGTAGTTTTGAGATGATCAAATAGTAAATAGGTCATCATATGATACAAGCCATCCTATAGTTAGGGTGGCTTTTTTTGTTACGACTGTGAATTCTAAGAATTGTTCAATCTTTTAGTGAAATTTATAGTATTTACAAACAGAAAGTTAAACAACTATAAGATCCCAATTAAGATTCACTCTATTTGTTTAAACAATCTTAACATCTTAACATTAGGATAATAATTATTTAAATAAAGGACATTTTTTAATTAACATCAGACCCTGTTCCCCATCGTAATTTTGAAACATTAATAACCAGTATTATTTAACCAATAATTGTAGAAAATAATGAAAACAGCAAAATTACTTTTAAAAATGTGTTTAATCGTCTTCATAAGTGCGGGGTATGTGTCTTGCGAAGACGGAATTGATGGTGCCAATGGTGTTGATGGCGTAGACGGCCTTGATGGACAGGATGGACAAGATGGACAAGACGGACAGGATGGCGAAGATGGGGCGAGTGCCCTGGGCAGCTATAATTGGTCCAACACCAGTGCACTAGTCACAACCTTCCCAGGGTTTAACAATATTAAAGTTTCCTCTTTGGTATCAAGTACTGATGTACTTCCAACTTCTTCAGGTGGAAATTTCCAATTAGGAGGCTCTGCCGACGGAGCCGGAGCTGTGATAAATCAGGATGGTAATATTGCGATGATGGTTAATTGTGAGGACCACTATGCTGTTGCCAGAATTATTCTGGATCCGACCACATTACAACCCTTAGAAGCAGATTATATGTTAAATTCGGGTGTTAATGAGTATGCTCGCCAGTGTTCCGGAACCATGTGGGAGGCATCAATTCATGGTGGTTCTGAAGATTTCTTTATTTCTTCATCTGAGAATTTTAATCTACAAAGTAAGCGAATTGACATTGATGAAACTCCAAACCCTACGGACAACAGTGACCGTTTTGCAGAATGGGGAAGATTCAATTGGGAAAATAACGTTCCGCTTCCAGCCAATGCATACAGTGGTAAAACCGTTGTTATTGGTGGGGACGATGATTCCTCAGGTTCAGAAGGACAAATTGCGATGTACTACAGTGAAAATGGTGAGGCCGACCTTACTGGTGGAAAAGTTTATGTGCTAAGGAGAGCCGGTGCAACCGAGGTGGAAACCGAAGAAGATCTTGATTTTGGTGTAGAATACGATGTAGAGTTCGTAGAGATCTCTGACGCTGCCAATTTAACTTATGGAGAAACAGAGCAAGCGTGTATTGACGCTCTATCACTGCAATTCATGAGAGTTGAGGATGTTGATTATGGCAAAGGTTCTGACGCTGCAGGAAGAAGTATTTACTTTGCGGTTACAGGTCGCGGTCCCGATAGAGGTACTTACAATGATTGGGGGACTGGATATAAATTAGTTTTAGACGCTGACAATCCACTTAGCGGGAAGTTAACTCAGATCATTAGCGGTAATGTAGATACTAACAATATGGATGGGAATATGGGATTATTACAGAGTCCAGACAATATTTGTGTCACGGAAAATTACATTTACTGGCAGGAAGACCCTAACTCTTTTTCAAGAAATCACCAGGCCTTTATCTGGCAAACGGATCTGGATGGTAATGGTGCAGTTCCTGTTTTACAAATAGATTACAATTATGCTTTGGATGCTGCTGACGGTGACATTCGTGCTGAGGATGGATTAAACGGAGAGTTTGGAGCTTTATTTGATATGTCCGATAAAGTGTCATCTGCCAATGGATCTGTTTTTGCACTGATGCTTCAACCACATTACTGGGAAGAAGAGAGATTTGAAGGAATCGATGGTCATGTAAGAACCTCTTTCGATGGTATTGACCAACAGGGTGGTCGTGAAGATGACCAGGGATCTCAAATTGTCATTCTTGAAGGATTACCGAGATAATTTACCCTTACAAGCAACAGAAAATGGGCTTTTTTAGCCCGTTTTCTGTTTTCTCTAAAAACATTTTTAAAATGAAAATCCTGCGCATTATTCTTTTAGTAGTTGCCATCATGATTTTTCACATATCATGGAAAACTGGGCAAAGTTTTAAATACAAACCTTTAGTTGAAGACAAAGCGTTTGAAAGTGAAAGCATCAATCCATCAGAATCCAGGATACAGTCTCAAAGTTACGATCTAAAAGACGAAGCATTTAAAAACGCTCGCGTACTGGTGAATGTAAAGCTTGATGACATTGATAAATAAGCCAACCGGACATGATCAGGAGATAGCCTCGTCTCATCATCAGCCAATTAAAAAATTGATAAAAATGCAATGGTTTCGATATAATTTACTTTTAGGCACTCTACTTCTCTTATCCTTGTCCTGCCAAAATGAAAAGAAAGAAGACTACAGGACCTTGGTTAAGTTTGATAAAGTTCAAAACTATGTCATTGAAAATTTAGAAAGTGCCATTGATTTATTAGAGCAATTAAAGTATGTAGAAACATCCGAAGAAGGTATTGAGATTTTCAGGAGTGCAAGGCTAGCGTTTAAAAAAGCAGAACCTTTTGGAGCCTACCTCTCCGCAGACAACACCCTGCGAGTCAATGGCCCTCCTCTACCGGTCTTTAGTGAAGACAGTGGTATGGTGTTTCCGCCAACAGGACTACAGGCCATCGAAGAAACCTTGTTTGAAGTAGATGTCGACAAAGAAAAATTACTGTCTCAAATCACTGTTTCTCAAGGATTTATGAGAAATATTTTAAGAGATGCTCAGGAACTCAAAATACTTCCAAGAAGATACTTTCCTTCAATGCATCAGCAGTTATTGCGCATTTATGCCTTGGGCCTTTCCGGTTTTGACACCCCCACAAGCCTGTGGGGAATAGATGAGTCCATTGTCTGTCTGAACAGTATGAAAGAAGTATACCAGATGGGAGTTGCTGATACCATAGCACTCCTCAATAAAAAGTTGAATGATCGATTTGTAAATGACATTGATAAAGCGATCGCATTCATTGAAAACAATAAGAACTTCGAAACTTTTGACCGTTATACATTTGGGAGAGAACATTTAAATGCCCTCACCAGAGATTGGGTAGAAATCAGAAAGACCTTTGGGTTCGAACCTTCCAAAAATGCCTTTGCCTTGAATATGGACGCACCAACTTTCTTTGAGTCCAATTCCTTTAACGAGGATTTCTTTAGATTATCTTACAATAGAAACCCTACTAAAGAAATTGTCGAACTCGGAAAGTCTCTATTTCACGATAAACGCCTGAGTGCCACCGGTGACCTTGCCTGCGTCACCTGCCATGATCCTGGTCTGGCCTATCAGGACGGCTTAAAGGTAGCTCGAGGAAAGGAGGGCATGGAACTGCAAAGAAATACGCCAACCATCATTAACACCATTTATCAAAAAAAATTCTTCTGGGATGGAACGGCAGATGGTCTTCAGAATCAAATAACCAGCGTATTTGATAATGAAAATGAATTCGACAGTAATGCGCACTCGATTCTTACCAATAAAATACTGGAAGATTCGACTTATATAGAGAGCATAAAAAAAGCTTTCCCAACGAAAAAAATAAATAGAACGGTTATCGTTAGAGCTTTGGCTGCCTACACGAGCACTCTCAATGCCATGAACTCCAGATTTGATAAAAATATGCGTGGAGAACTAGACGATTTTACCGAGCAGGAAGTTCTGGGAATGAATTTGTATATGGGTAAGGCATTGTGCGCTACCTGTCATTTTGTGCCATTGACAAATGGAACGGTTCCACCACTATTTTTAGAAACAGAAAAAGAAATCATTGGAGTACCCAAAACCGCAAAAAATAAGGAACTGGATGACGATGTTGGTTTTTACCCTGTTTTTAAAGCAGATATCCATAAATTCATGTTCAAAACTCCAACCATGCGAAACGCAGAGGTGACAGCTCCTTACATGCATAATGGTGTGTACAATACTCTGGAGGAAGTGATGAATTTTTATAATCTAGGAGGTGGCGGTGGCATGGGCTTCGATCTGGAACACCAAACGTTGCCATTTGATAATTTGCAGCTCTCCGAGAAAGAAATAAAGGCGCTTGTAGCATTTACAAAAACCCTCACGGATACAGATATCAAATCCTAGTCTATCTTAAATCAAATTCATTTAACCACCTTACAATCCATGAGGTGGTTTTTTTATACCTTTAAATCAACTAACTAATTCAATCTGATACCTCTGATGGCCAGACACCAAACAAGACGAAAATTTTTAAAAACGGGGCTGCTTGCCGCCGTCGCACTTCCGGCAGCCACATCCGGTTTAATGGGGTTAAGCATTCCCAAAACCCTTGCTACTCCAGCAGCATCTAAACCCCTTAACATTCTAATTCTAGGAGGCACCAGTTATCTGGGGCCACATCAGATAGCCTATGCACTGAAGCGAGGCCATAAAGTTAGTACCTTCACCAGAGGGAAAACCGTTCCAAAAATTCATACCGAGTTATTTGATGAGGTAGAACAATTGATAGGAGACCGAGAGGACAACCTTCAGGCACTTGAAGGTCGCAGCTGGGATGTGGTAATCGACAACTCCGGAAGAAAAGTCCAATGGACCCATGATACCGCACAATTACTTAAAGACCGCGTAAATTTATACATGTACACCTCCTCAACTGGCGTTTATTATCCTTATTTGAATGAATCCATCTCTGAAAACACCCCATTGATCCTTGAGACACCGTCAGATTTGAATGAAGCGGAAAAATATGAACAGGATTATGGGGTGATGAAAGCTAATTCTGAACTGGAAGTGATTCGTGCGTTTGGGAAAGAAAGAACGGTAGTAATCAGACCAACCTATATGCTGGGACCTGGAGATCGTACCGATCGCTTTCTTCATTGGCCTATAAAGTTCAATGAAGGCGGTACCACACTTGTTCCGGGTAAAAGTGAGGATTTGGTACAGTATATCGATGTAAGGGACATCGCAGAATGGTTCATAAGACTTGCCGAGTCCAATACCTCGGGAATTTTTAATGGCGTAGGACCCGAAGCAGATCAAACCATACTCGAATTCATTAAAGAAGGCGGCCAATCATTTAATCAAAAACTAGATCCGATTCTGATAGATGACTACGATTTTTTAAGAGAACAGAATCTTTTGTATGCCATTCCATGGGTGATGGCTGACAAAACCCATTTTGGTAGTGCGAGAATATCCAATAATAGGGCATTGAGTGGAGGTATTGGGTATAGATCCTTAAGCACTACGGTTCGGGATACCTATTCCTGGTGGTACTCTGATGCCGTATCTGAAGACCGGCGTTCAGCTTTTGAAGCCAATCCCAACGCACTTCATCAACGAGAGTCTTCTATACTAGAGGCATGGTCTGAGCATCAGAGAAAATAAATACGGTTCTTCTGATGACTTCAAAGGCAACCTCAATCCTAATTTAAGCGTCTTAGTAAGAAAAGACGCTTTGCTATGTAACGAGCAGATATTTCTATCGTCCTGTAAAAGGGCAGTCTTAAATTATTGACCAGTAAGCAATTAATAAAAAAGTGTACCTTTAAAATCAATCTAATCTAAACAAGCAAACTAAATCATGGAATTAATCATCGAGAATTTAAACAAGACCTACTCCAATGGGGTTCAGGCCTTAAAGAATGTATCACTCAGCATACCCAATGGTATGTTTGGCCTACTTGGACCTAACGGCGCTGGCAAATCCTCCTTAATGAGGACTATAGCTACGCTGCAACAGGCCGATTCGGGCAGTATCACTCTTGGTGATATTGATGTACTCAAAAACAAATCCAGGGTTAGAGAAATTCTCGGTTACTTACCCCAGGAATTTGGTGTTTACCCTAAGGTAAGTTCCTACAATATGTTAGACCATATCGCATCCCTTAAGGGCATTTCAAACAAAGGGGAACGCAAGGACCTTGTCGAATCACTACTAACCAAAACCAATCTGTGGCAGGTGCGTAACAAGAGTCTTGGAACCTACTCAGGAGGAATGAAACAGCGATTTGGGATTGCACAGGCGCTCATTGGTGATCCCAAACTCATCATTGTGGATGAACCAACAGCCGGGCTGGACCCAGCAGAGCGCGTAAGATTTCACAATTTACTAAGTGAAATTGGAGAAAATACAATTGTGATCTTATCTACGCACATCGTAGAGGATGTATCCAACCTATGCCATAACATGGCCATAATCTGCCTTGGTGAGGTCGTTGCTAAAGGAAATCCTAAGGACCTTACCGATCAGATTCAGGGTAAGATATGGACCAAACCAATTGACCGTCATGACCTGGAGCAGTACAGAAATAAGATGCAGGTCATTTCTACCCACCTGAAGGCAGGACAAACCATTATACATGTATTAAGTGACGAACAACCTGATGATTCTTTTAAATCAATCGTTGCCGATCTGGAAGATGTCTACTTTGCAGAGATCACTTCTCGAATGGATTCGGCTTTAGTTTAACAGGAACAACATCTAAATCACTTCATCATGTTTAAAGAAATTTTCAAGTTTGAAATAACATACAGACTTAAACGACCTGCGACCTGGGCCTACTTTGGTATCCTGTTCCTTTTTGGAATCATCGTAGGGATCTCGGGAAATACGCCTGCCTCAGAAAAGGTAATGGTCAACTCACCTATAGCCATTGCCAACATGCTCGCCTTCATCAGTATTTTTGGGATCATGCTGTCCAGTGCCATAATGGGGGTTCCCGTATACAGGGATATTGAACACAAAACTGAGAATTATTATTTTTCCTATCCCATTACTGAAAAGGGCTATTTAATGGGCCGCTTTTTTGGGTCGATGGCGGTACTTTTATTTGTAAGTCTGGGCTTTCAGCTGGCGCTCATCATAGGGTTCTCTCTAGGTCCCATTTTTGAATTTGAACCCGCCGAGCGTTTTGCTCCCCTGAATTTATGGCATTACATCCAACCAACTCTAATACTTTACTGGACTAACTTCTTTTTTGCAGGTTGTATTTTCTTTGCGATTGTAAGCCTCACTAAAAGGGTGATGCTGGCCTATGCGGGGGGTGCACTGTTATTCATTACCTATCTGGTAACTTTGACGCTTTCACAAGATCTTGAAAATAAATACCTTGTGAGCTTACTGGATCCCTTTGCACTGGGAACCTTTGAAAACACTATTGAGTACTGGACCCCGGTTGAACAGAATACGCGTCTGGTGCCTCTGGAAGGTGTTCTCATCTGGAATCGAGTCATTTGGCTTGGCCTGGGAGTATTCCTCTTATTACTTACCCTCTTTCGTTTTGACTTTCAAAAATTCCTCAACAAGAATTACGGAACCAAGAAGAAAAAGAAAGATCCGATTGAGCTAAAAGAAGAGGTGCTTTCCATACCTATTCCTGCAGTTTCAAAATCATTTTCAAAACTTCTGAATATTAAATTGCTATGGAAACTGGCACTACTGGAGGTTAAAAACATTACCAGAGACAACTTTTTCAGAGCAATTTTTGCTGCGGCAGTCTTATTTCTGTTCTTTGATGCCTGGTTTGGATTTCCCATTTACGGTACGCCCTCCCTTCCCATGACCTACTATATGCTGGAGGTTAAGGACGCTACCTATGTCATCCTCATTTTTATACTTATTGTTTTTATGACTGGCGAAGTACTTCATCGCGAACGTGGAGTCAGTTACGACCAGATCTTTGGCTCCCTTCCCATACCAAATAGCATCATCTATGGAAGTAAGTTTCTGGCACTTGCGATTGTGAGTTTCTTCCTGGTCAATATGGTGCTCATCAGTGGTGTTTTTAATCAGATCCTAAAAGGTTACTACAATTTTGAATTGGACATGTATGCCACTGATCTTTACCTGATCGAATTTCCAAGGTACATCATCTTTGTGATGCTTGCCTTTTTTGTACATTCCATCGTTACCAAAAAGTTCCCTGGGCACGTCATAGCCATTGCCATCTGGGTGTTGTTGTTTGGATTGAATGCTTTAGGAGATGTGACCAATAACCTTTATTTGTATGGCTATTCTCCCGGCTATACCATTTCTGATATGAACGGATTTGGTCATTTTGGTAAATCGCTGTTCTGGTTCAGATTGTATTGGCTGGCATTTGGTGCGTTTTTAACCTTAATCGGATACCTGTTCTGGAAGCGCGGTACCGATACGGGGCGCAAGTCCCGGTTACAGATCGCCAAAGGTAGACTGGTTACCTCAACCGCGATTCTTATTTTACTTTGTTTGGCCGTGTTTATCGGATCGGGTTTCTACATCAACTACAATACCAGAACCCTGAATAACTATGCAACAGTTGATCAGGGTACTACAGCCCGAGCGGATTACGAGAAAACACTAGGGAAATACGATAAAATACCTCAGCCAAAAATAATAGATGTGTTCGTCAATGCCGAGGTCCTTCCGGAAGAGCGATCGGCAACAGTCTCGGTGACTTACAAAATGGTTAACAAATCTCAGGAAGTCATCGATTCTCTGCACCTCAACTGGGGGTCTCCAGGCATATTCCATAAAGAATTGAAATCACTTACCATAGATGGTAAGACCATTAAATTGGGTAATCGCCATGATCAATTTGGATACGAAATTTACGCTTTTAATCAACCTTTAAAACCGCTGGATACCGTTACAATGGAGATGACGGTTTGGGGTGGTTTTAAAGGGTTTCCCAATGAAGGCAGTGGCTCGTCCATTGTTTACAATGGGACCTTTTTCAATGATGGCTTTTTTCCTTCCTTTGGATACAGCGCCCAGAGTGAACTTACCAGTGACAAGGACAGGAAGAAATACGAATTACCTGTGAAAGATTATAATCTGCCACCACAGGATGATGAGTGGGGAACCAGCAACTTGTTATTTAATGATGATGCCGACTACATCACCTTCGAAGGGATTGTAAGTACAGCTCCGGATCAGCTAGCCATCATGCCGGGCTATCTTCAGAGAGAGTGGGAAGAAAATGGCAGAAAATACTATCACTATAAAATGGAGGGTGAACTGGATTTCTTCTACAACGTTTCATCGGCAAGGTACGACGTACTTAGAGAAGTCTGGACCGGAAAGGATGGCTCTAAAGTGAACATTGAAATTTACCACCATCCAACCCATAAATACAATTTGGATCGATTGGTCAACGGAGTTCAGAAATCACTTGATTACTTTTCTGAATACTACGGCCCCTATCAATACCGTCAGATGCGGATCATTGAATTCCCCCGCTACGCCACTTTTGCACAGTCCTTTCCTAATACGGTGCCTTTTGCAGAGAGTTTTGGTTGGGTAGGAGATTTCAGTAACCCCAATGATCTGGACTATATTTTCATGGTTACCTCTCATGAGGTAGCTCATCAGTGGTGGGGACATCAGATTACACCAAGTGCCACAAGAGGAGCAAATCAAATTTCTGAGACAATGGCCGAATACTCATCGCTGATGGTTATGAAGAAGGAATATGGAGTGGATGCCATGCAGGATTTCCTGAGAAGGGAACTGGACATTTACCTTCAAGGCAGGGCTAATGAGCCCAAGTTTGAAAAAACACTCCTCGACAATGATACCCAGAGCTATGTCTGGTATCGCAAAGGCGGAGCAATAATGTACGGCCTCCAGGATTTAATTGGTGAAGAAAGGTTGAATACAGCTTTTAAAAAGTACATTGACTCAGCCGCCTTCAGGCCAACAGCACCATTTACCACCACCAATGAGTGGTACTCTTTTA
Source organism: uncultured Winogradskyella sp. (assembly GCA_963966315.1). Classification (GTDB taxonomy): domain Bacteria; phylum Bacteroidota; class Bacteroidia; order Flavobacteriales; family Flavobacteriaceae; genus Winogradskyella_A. The sequence goes on from CAWZYX010000039.1 coordinate 18,640, forward strand.
TGCAGGAGGTCACACCAGATTCTCTGAAATACTATCTGGAAGATAGTTTCGAAAAGATCACGCTGTATTCCAATAAGGTTGAAAATGCCTTTTACAAAGAACTCAAGAATGGATCTTACGAGGTAACTCTTGAAATAGAAAGTATTAAAAGCTACTATGATGGCAACGGTAACCTTCTTGAAGAACCAGAGACACCTAACTATCTGGACATTGCCGTTTTTAGTGAAGACAGCACTAACGAACAAGGCATGATTACCAAAACACCGATTATAATTGAGAAAAAATGGATTACTCCCGGGAAATCCACCCTTACTTATGTGGTGAATGAAAAACCAATTAAAGCAGGAATTGACCCTTATAATAAAATGATAGATCGAATTCCTGCAGACAATCTGGTTAATCTGGAAGAAGCAGACGAATAAGTACAAAGGCCACCCAAACGATTGGGTGGCTTTTACACTATTCTCTTCCTTGAACGTCATTACAATAAATCTTTTCATGTCGTACTATTATGAATGAGGACTATAAAAATCCTGCCTTTAAAAAGCTACTTCAGAAACTTCAGGAAGAAAGCTGGCAACTGGAGCTCATCATTTCTGGTTTTGCCATTTTTGGATTGTTTTCTGCCTTTGATGAACTAAGAATTGGCTTAAAAACAGCCAGATACGATGACAATATTTACGCAGGTATATTCTATACCGTAGCCATAGTTTCCTGTACGATACTCATCTTCAATCTGCTCCTTCATGTGGTATTGAGAGGCCTATGGATAGGAGCCCTTGGATTGCGTTATGTTTCTGGAGATATCGATTATGACGAGTTGAAGTACAGTCCAAAATTCACTAAATACCTGAGTAAGAAGATAGGGTCTTTTGACAAGTACATCGCCACTTTAGAAAATTACTGTAGCATCATTTTTGCCATTTCTTTCCTGCTTATTTTCTACGTGCTGGCAATGACGGTGTGTTCTATAACCATTCCACTCATCGCTATTTACATTATTGATAATGAGAATTTAAATGAGACATGGAGACTGGTTGTGGGCATCCCTCTTTTGTTGTTTATTCTAACAGGAATGATGCTCACTTTTGTAGATTTCATTACCCTGGGCTGGTTGAAACGCAAAAAATGGATCAGTAAGATCTATTTTCCCATTTATTGGGTTTTTAGTTTTCTGACATTATAGTTTTTATATAGACCGCTCGTCTATAACTTTCTAGATAACAAATTAGGAAAACGAATAAGTTATTTACTCTTACCCCTATTTGTTTTTTTAATTTTTGCAAGCTCCTTCAGAGACGGAAAATCGAACTTTTTCAACGAGTCCATTAGTTTCAACTCCAGCTCTTATTATGGAAACCCGCAGGACTATGAAGATCAATTAAAGGAAAAAGACGAACTCACAGAAACTGCCTCCATACAGTCAAAAATCATCACCGACCCCTTTATCAAAGTATTTATTACTTTGGATGACAATATCGATGACTACATTTTTGCCTTTAATCCTGACTTAAAGCCAAAAACTGATACAAGAGGGCTTACATCTATGGCCTTTACTGGAGATGATGAATGGAAGGATCTTAATAAGAAAAGGAGGGAGTATCTTAAAACGTTTAATGACATCTATAAAATTCGCATTGATTCTGTGGAGGTACCTGCAGAATTCATTGTTGGTAATAATGTTCAAAAGCAGTTAGGGTTTGAAACATATGTGGGCACTGACTCCTTAAATCAGGGGAAGCATATGCTTAATATCCTTAGGAAATGGATACGCTCAGAAGACACCACCTTTACCTATGTGAGAACCATACCCTTTTGGTACTACAGAAACTAAAGGGATAAACGCCTGTCGAAATACAATTTAAGAACCGTCATTTGAATCCCTGCCATGATCGCCAGGAAAATGACTGCATAACTTAAAGTTTTGGAGAATTGGAATTTAAGACTTTCAAACAGATTCAATTCGAAATTCGGCACTTCTAAATTTGCAAGCCATTGACTCTCTGTCGAACTACCGTTGAACATTACGTAAATAACGACTGATGTAAATACTAATAAGATCATCAACCAGGCTCGTTTTGAAATTAAGGGTCTATAAGTGGTCACTGAAGTTGTCTCAAGAATGTAGACTTGTTCCATGACCTTAGTTGTAAAGTCTGTAGAAGGCGATTCAAGCGCCTCATCGCGCATTAAGCATTCTAACATGCCTTCTAGCTTTTTATTATCGTGTTCCATAATTCAAATTATTATTGGGAATCAAATATTGCTCCATTATCACCGCCAGTTTCTTTCGCGCTCTGAATAATTTCACTTTAACTGTATTTGATTCAATTCCTGTAATACTAGAGATCTCCTCTAATGTGAGCTCATCGAAGTAAAAAAGCGTAATAATGGCTCTGCTATCCTCCGGTAGTTTACCAACACAATTTCTAATGAGCTTATGCTTTTCTTTTTTAATAAGGCCTTCAAGCGCATTGTCTATTGAATCTAATTGATTAAAGATGTACGCATCGATTGACACATCATTCAAATATTTTTTGTTCTTTTTAAGCCGATCCAAACAGCAATTATAAGTGACCCGATACACCCATGTGGAAAACTTTGAATCACCTTTAAATGATGCAAGTGATTTGTATATTTTGATGAATGCATCCTGCGAGACCTCTTCAGCCTCTTCCCTATTTTTAAGTATCCTCACAGAGAGGGTGAACACCAGATCTTTGTACAGATCAACAAGTTGAGCAAAGCAAGCTACATCGCCGCTCACTATTCTGGCTACTAAAAAAGATTCGTCGTTGGTGGTCATTTACATGGTAAGACGAGCATCACCTATTAAAGGTTACATTAATAAACTGATAAAAACTGTAACCTTTGAGAAAAAAGAATCGTCTTAATCAACAAACACATAAAAAATCAATAAACGAACAGACATTATGGATGAAGAAATTTTAATACCAATTACCATGTTTGCTGCTATTTTCGGAATTGTATATCTGTACTTTTCTACCCGAAACAAGGAGCGGCTAGCACTCATTGAGAAGGGAGCTGATGCTAGTATTTTTGTGAAAGGCAAAAGTCATACAGCACCTTTCTGGAAGGTTTTTATTTTGAATCTTGCCCTTTTATTAATAGGCGTTGGCCTTGGCATCTTTCTAGCCTCAATTCTTGAGTACGGACTCGGTGTAAATGAAGACGTAGCCTACCCGGGAACTATATTTTTAATGGCAGGCATTGGCTTATTTGTTGGTTTTACCATGACAAAAAACCTGGATCAGGACTAAACTAACCCTGTAATTGCTGGAAAAGCGCCCTCTTTTATGGAAAGGGCGTTTTTCTTTTAAAATAAAATTAGTAGACTTGTGTCATTATGAACAAGTGTGCACTATCCTTCCTTTTCGTTTGCCTGACCTGTATACTAAATGCTCAGATCACAATTGCCGATTCTGAGACAAAGATGCCTGTTTCTTATGCTACCATTTCGTTTGGAAATGGCAATGGCTTGTTTGCAGACGATTCAGGAGTATTTGTCTTTACCAAAAAAATGTATCCTGATATAGACAGTTTGTACATCTCTGCCTTAGGTTACGAACCCAAGACTTTGACAACACAGGATTTACCCCCTACCATATTTCTGTCGTTAAAAGCTGATGAACTGGACGAAATTGTCATTACGGTCCCTGATAATCGAAAATTTAAAATTTTAAAGCAAAAACCGTTTCTCGATGATAACTACTATGCCTGCTGGTTGCCTACCATCGAGTCTGAAATTGCCGTACTCATTCCCAATGAAAGCCCCTCCGATAAACAATTGTATAAAGTTCAATTGCCAATTGCTTTGGAGTCAAAAGATTGGAACAAGCGCAATAGCAAAAATGCCGATAAAAGGTCTTTCTCTACCCTTTTCAAAATACGGTTATACAAAAATGATAAAGGTCAACCGGGGTTACCCCTGAGAAACCAGACCATGGTTTATCTGGTTACTCAGGAAGCGGGAGATCTGTTTGAAATAGACCTGGATGATTACTCTATTGTCGTTCCGGATGAGGGATTATTTGTGAGCGTACAGGTATTAGGTTATGCGGACAAGCAAGGTAAGCTATTGCCCAACAAGAAATATAAAGAGATCAGAGGAAGAGAAGGTGTTGTAAAAATACCTACTAATTTCAGGCCACTTTTGCCTTTTACAAAAAGCATCCCCGAATACAGAACATATATCAAACGAGTGTTCATCAATGGAAACAAATGGAAACAGTTCAAGCCTGATAGCGGAATTGAGTCGACCCTTTTGGATAAAGGTTATACAAATTACGGGGTTGGAGTGACTCTTAAAGAATTTAGAGATTAATGGGAAGTACAGCTAATTGGAAAATTAAAATAGGTATCGGGGTAGGGTTCATTTTGCAAGGTAAAATGCCACCATTCTTTCGCGTATCCTCGAAAACCAAATTGATGCATCACCTCACTTAATAAGCGGCGATTGGCGATCTGATCCGGCAATAATTCAGTATAACCAACCCAGGACTCCTTTCCAAAATAATCAAAGGGACTACCCATGTCTAAGGGATCTCCGGTTTTCAGATCGATCAGGGTCAGATCTAAAGTGCTACCTCGACTGTGACCGGATTTGGATGCTATGTAACCCTCTTGAAAGAGGTGCTCTTTGCTGACCTGAGGATAAAACACTGGTTTCATCACAGTATCATTTGTTCTTTTTGCCCATTTCACGAATTGATCTACAGACTGTTGTGGTCTGTACCCATCAAAAATCAAGAGTCCCAGACCACGTTTATTAAGTTCTTTTTGGACTTGTTTCAAAGGTATTATCACTTCGTCGGCAACTATCAATCTGTTACAGCGGTATCCTGTTATGGTGTCACCGATAAAATTAAAGGAGGAATAGTATCTCAGATCCACTGAAATATCAGGAATGTGTTCTTTCACATCTGAAAATCCTTCAGGAATGACCAAATCCTGAGCATTTAATTCATTCAGAATAAAAAGCAATACACTTATGAAGATCGCATTTCTCATGAGATATGACTAATTTAGTTAAAAAATGGCGAAGCTCTTTAACATGAAAAAGGAAGAACTGAAATTACCCAATGCAAGACTGAGTTATTTTCCTGATTTTTTATCGGAATATGAAGCTTCAGAATTATTTGACATCATCAAAGACCAAACCAATTGGCGACAGGATGAGGTGGTTGTTTTCGGCAAGACCTATCAACAACCTCGACTTACAGCACTGTACTCCTCAAGCAATAAAAGTTACTCCTATTCTGGGCTTACGATGCATCCTGAACCTTTTCCAGAATACCTGTGGCCTCTCAAAAATCGACTGGAATCTACGAGCCATATAGCCTTCAACACCTTGCTTATGAATTTGTACAGAGATGGACAGGATAGCAATGGCTGGCATGCAGATAACGAAAAAGAACTGGGTATCAATCCGGTCATCGCTTCGATCAGCCTCGGGGAAGAACGGCCGTTCCATTTTAAACACAGAAGTTTAAAAGAAGAACGCCACAAGCTCATACTGGAA
>CAWZYX010000040.1:0-24117 GCA_963966315.1 uncultured Winogradskyella sp.
GTCTTCCACCCTTCAAGCAGAAAGCCTCTCAGAAATGAGAGGTTTTTTTGTTCCTCTAAAACGCTACTTTAAAGTGGGTTAAAAGCTTCTAAGCTGGCTTACACGGAACTGTCTCAAACCCTTGTTCAATCTGAAAATGGCATTTTGGGATTGGGTTTATCAAGTCTTGGCCCTTAAGGATATTCACTGATCAAAAAATAGCCATCGGTATCGATGGCTACTCTATGTTTTATAGTGACTCTAGAAGGCTACTCAACAGACTTGTCCACCACTATACGATCCGCTCGATTGGCTAGTTCCCAGGCCGTATGAAAAACGAGTCTGGTTCTATTCTCCATAAGGTCATATTCTATCTTATCAGGCGTGTCACTAGGTCGGTGGTAGTCGGCATGGGTACCGTTAAAATAGAAGATCACCGGAATGTTATTCTTTGCGAAATTGTAATGATCGGATCGGTAGTAAAAACGATTGGGATCATTTTCATCATTGTAGGTGTAGTCCAGCTCTACATTGCAGTAGGTCGAATTGACTTCTTCTGAAATGCTGTGCAGTTCAGAACTTAATTTATCGCTGCCAATTAAATAAATGTAATTACTGTTACCTTCTCGTTTAGGATCAATTCTCCCTATCATATCGATGTTCAAATTGGCTATTGTGTTCTCCAGAGGAAATATCGGAGCGATGTCTGTATAATACCTCGATCCCAAGAGTCCTTTTTCCTCACCGGTGACATGTAAAAATACAACTGTCCTTTTTGGTCCGTTACCGGCTAGTTCAGCTGCTCTAAATGCTTCAGCTACTTCCATCAATGCAACTGTTCCTGAACCATCGTCGTCCGCACCATTGTTAATCTGACCGTCGTTTGAAACACCTATATGATCCAGATGGGATGAAATAACAATATACTCCTCAGGTTTTTCACTTCCTTTAATATAAGCCACCACATTTTCGGAGGAAAGGGCCTCAGACAGATTTTCAGCTTTCACTAGCACATCACTTTTAATACTTTTTGCAGTATCGTCACGTTTAATGTCAGGATGGATTGCTTCTGCCATATCTGCATTGATCATGAGCATAAGCATTGCGTCATCGGTATCATTTAAAGACAGTCGTCCCGAAGCACCTGATTCATATTGTCCCTTGAAATAGGAGGCATAGCGTGGAAACAGTTCATCATCCATGTACATGAATACAGCGGCCCCATTATCGAGGGCGGCGTTACGTTTGCTCGAAAGCGCCTGTCTGCCACTAGTCCATTTAGACTCGTCACTGCTCCCTGTGGTCACATAGTTACCATTGGCATCCTTGGGTTCACCTGGTTTGGCAAGTACGATTTTACCCTTCACATCCACTTTTGAGTAATCGCTGTACTGTTCATCGTCGATACCATAACCAACATAAACAATTTCCTGAGCCGACAAGTCAACATTTTTGTTGATCAGTAAGACGATCTGTTCTTCGAAAGGCTTAAAAGAGGTACCATTGATCTTCACCTCTGCAACAGCGGTTTTTTGCTTGGATAGAGGTACTGGCTGAAAGTAATTATTATTTCCCAGTGCAGATTCAACCCCCATTTCAATGTACTGTGCTTTAATATAGTCTACTGCTTTTTTCTGGCCCGGTTCACCGGTTTCTCTTCCTTCAAATTCGTCTGAAGCGTAGACATAAAGCATCTCTTTTAATTCCTCTGAGGTGATGGTTTGAGCATAGGTTTCGGGAGAGACCTCTGTTGCTGAAACCACTTTGGAGACTGCAGTGCTGGATGTATTGCCGTTCTCGGTATTGCTTGTTTTGGTTGGGCCACAGGACCACAGGATGGTCATAGACAACAGTGTAAGTAAAAAGTTTCTCATAGAATTTTTGTTAAGTTTGTGTTTGTAAGAAGATCGTAAAATTAATATTATTAGGCGTTTAGTTGTTTTGGTTTCAAATAATTTAACACTAAAGAACTTCTTTGCTAACGGGCAGATCGGCGTTAACAAGGTACCAGGTGGTAGCAAAAATCAGATCAGTTCTCTTTTTTAACAGGCTATAATTGATCTTATCGGGCGTGTCTGAAGGTTGTGTATAATCTTCATGTTCCCCGTTAAAAAAGAAAATAACGGGAATGCCTGAAGAGGCAAAGTGGTAATGATCCGATCTGTAGTAATAGTTATTAGGATCCTTTGGATCGTTGTAGGTATAATCAATGTCAAGCTGAGTAAAGGTATCGTTTGCTTCCTGAGCGATAAAATCTAATTCGGTGCTCAGGCGATCGGAGCCAATGAGATAGATGTAATTATCCTGATCGCTGTGTCTGAAATCAACTCGTCCTATCATATCGGTATTTAAAACAGTTGTGGTTTGTTCAAGCGGAAACACCGGATATTCCTTATAATACCGCGACCCGTGTAAACCGATCTCCTCAGCTGTTACATGTAAGAACACCAAAGATCTTCTTGGTCTGAAGCCTTCAGTTTCTGCAATTTTAAAAGCTTCAGCAATTTCCATGATCGCTGCTGTACCGGACCCATTATCATCTGCTCCCGGATAGACGGTTCCATTGACAATCCCTTCATGGTCGGTATGACCCGTGAGGATAATATATTCATCAGGAAATTCGGATCCCTCAATGTAAGCAATGATGTTCATTGATTCCTCTATTCCGGGAGGAAGCTCTGTTTTGGGTACCGTTTGGCGATAGTCTGAATAGCCTTTGGGAGCGGTGAGCTGGAGTTCTTTATAGTAACTGATCAGATACTTACAAAGACTATCGTGCCCGTCGCTTCCGGTCATCCTTCCCTCGTATTTGTCTGAAGAAATTTCGTAAACAAATTCTTTAAGCTCCTGTTCCTGAATGGTAGACATGAACTGCTCTACCACTGCTTCATCCTCAAAATCGACGCTGTCCCTCAAATTTTTCACTCGCTCACTATGACGCACGGTAGCACAGGACCCAACAAGAAATAGGAAGGAGGCAAACAAGGTTTTCACATGTATCAATTTGGTGTTTAAAAATACAACAATATTGATAATAACGGAATCGCTTCTTAGATTTACCATGGTCTTTAAAAAACGATTGAAATGTTTTGAAGCCTTAAAAAAGGGTTTTATATTTGCACCCGCCTTTGAAAACAAGTTTTCGTCGGCAATTAAACCTGTAGTAAGGTATAACATTGTATTATTGGAGGAATGGCAGAGTGGTCGAATGCGGCAGTCTTGAAAACTGTTGAGGGTCACACCTCCGGGGGTTCGAATCCCTCTTCCTCCGCAAAAGAAACCCGCAACATTTGTTGCGGGTTTTTGCTTTTATAGCGCTGGCGAGTTGACTCGCTGAGCGCTAAAAAGCAAGAACACCAACCGCGTAATGCGCGGTTGTGGGTTTTATGCTTGCCCGGGATTCCCTTAAAGGGATCATGAAATAATCCCTGATGTGATAAAGGTTCTTGATTAGAAACACCAACGCACGCAAAGCGCGGTTGTGGGTTTTATGCTTGCCGGGATTGCCAAAATAGGATCACGCAGTAATCCCTCTTCCTCCACATTAAGCCTTGTATTTGATGTGATGCTTCTTTTGTACTAAAAAATCAACTAAAAATGGTCTAAACTAATCGAGGTACTATATATTTCAATCAATTATAATTGTTAGGTTTTCGATTTTATTTGATTGAAAGAGTATTTTCCACCTTAACAATTTTATTATCTCTTATGAGTGTTTTGACCTCCTTAGAAACAATGCTTATTGCTTTCGCAGCACTTCTTTTTATCCCAAAGTTTTTTAAAGCCATCGAAATAGCCTCATCTTCCTGTATTGTGAATGCATTAGTTATTTCTTTAATAAGAGATAATTGAATTTCTTCTGGCGGTATGTACTCAATACGTTTGCTAGAGTTAGGTAATTCACTTCTATTTCGCAAGCTTACCTCTTTCTTTTTGTTAGGATATACAAAATCACCTTTAACATAAAATAATGCTTCACTATATCCTAATTTTAAAGCGCCTTGAAAATGATTTTGAATTCTACTACCAGCTCTTCCAATCATCATTGAATCGCAAAGTCTATTTAAAACTTCCTTCTGATGTAAGGCTCCTTCATAATTTACAATTTTCACAACTTCATCTGCAATACGTCTTTTATTTAAACTGGTAAACTCACGATTACTGGGTAAGTTAATTTTTGAACTCGGGATTACACGATAAAATTCCTCTTCATTTTCATTAATCAAATTATTTTCTCTTTCGATATTATTCTTTCCTTCGTTCAATAGATTATTCAGTGACAATTCTAATTGACTATCTCGGTCACTTTGTTTTTGAGCATTATTTATTGCCTTTTTAAGTTTTTGAATTTCTTTTTCTGGTGATCTAAACCAATCGGTACTCCAGATTCTATAAAAACGCCAGCCTAAACTTTCCAAAACACTTTGCCTTAGTCGGTCTCTATCTCTGGCACTTCTCGAACTGTGATAGCTTGCTCCATCACATTCAACGGCCAGCATATATCTGCCTGGAAATTTTGGATCTTTAATTGCTGCATCAATATAGAAACCTGCTGATCCAACTTGTGGTTCAACCTCATAACCTAATTTCCTAATTGCTGCTATAACTTCATCTTCAAAAGGCGAATCTGTTTCTCTTTCGGTTTCAATTTCTTGCAGTAATTCTCCCTCTCTCGCATATTTTAAGAAGTTCTTTAAAGCTCTTACTCCGAATGGAGTAGTAGCATTTGTCTCTAAGTCATCGGCTGTAAAATTTGAAAACACATGCATCGCCAATCTCGATCTTGTTATAAGAACATTTAAGCGTCTTTCACCACCATCTCTATTAACCGGACCGAAACTTTTTGGAAGATTGCCTGTGGCAGTTTTGCCATATCCTATGCTAATATAAATCATGTCTCTTTCATCACCTTGAACGTTTTCTAGATTTTTAATAAAGAAAGGCTCTGTATTGTTTTGGTTGAAGAAAGACTCAGTTTCTGGATTTTTTCGACGAATCATATCCAATTCCAAAGTGATACAATCCCTTTGCGCAACTGAAAATGCCACAACTCCAAGAGATAGATTTGGATAATTTTTGGCATGCTCAATGACATGTTCTGCTAATTTTCTGGCTTCAATAGGATTTGTCCTTGATGATCCTCGTTCATATATAGAATTTGGAACATGAATAAAGTTTAATCCAGTTGCATATGCATTTTGTCCGGAGCTTGGGAAAATCTTCAATTTATTTTCATAAAACTCATGATTTGACACTGCGATTAAGGAATCATGTTTTGATCTATAATGCCATCGTAACATAGATTCTTTAGCTCCCTGAGACAGGAACATACTTAGTATACTTTCGATATCAGTAGTTAATGACTCTTCCTCGCTTTCTTCATCCCCTTCGTACATTTTATTAAAAAAGTCGGTTGGTGGCATTTGTTTGGAATCACCAACTACAACTATTTGTTTACCTCTTAAAATAGGAATGAGCGCATCAACAACCTTAACCTGACTGGCTTCATCAAAAATTACAAGATCAAAATCCAATGCGCCTGGTGAAGCAAAAGTAGCAACGGACATTGGACTCATCATAAACACTGGCTTTATTTGTTGAATTGCTCTTCCTGCGTGCTTTAGTAACTGTCTTATTGGAAGATGACGCCTTTTTTTATTTATTTCTCTAAGTATAGTAGCAATTTCTCCGCCTGCGTTTAGAGAGGGCAGACTTTTATGATGTTGTACAATTAGTGTTTCTTGAGAGAATCTTGATAACTTCTCATCTAAATCACGAAATTCTTTAATCTTCTTTTCATGAGCAGCCCTATCAAAATGACTCAATGATGGTCTTTTTTTATAAGCGAAATCAACCAACGACTCAAACCATTTAAATGAAAAATAAATCAATAATAGATCGGGATTGTATTCCCAGGTTTTAGCTGTCCCTAATGTGATAGGGAGATTATCATTGATAAAATCATCGGACAATTGATTAAATCTAATGTGCTCATCTATTTGCTCAATTTTATCCAGTGCAAGTTGATACTCATTGAGAAGATCATTAAGTTGTTTATCGACTGTATCAATAAACTTATATCCTTCTTTGATTTTTAAAATCTGTTCGAGTTTTGTATTAGCCTGGTTGAATTCTTTATTCAATTGATCGAATCTGATGATTTCAGATTCAAAGTCCGTTTGATAATTGATCTTAGCTAGGTTAGCTGTAAATGAATTTGCAATTTGACCTTCTTTGATAGCTAGGTGATATTCTTTAAGCCAGTGATAAGTACATTTTAGATAATCCCACTTATCCTCTTTTTCTGTCCAATTCTGACCAAATAATTTTTTTCCAAGCTTGGAATGATGATCTACGTGCTTTTTGAGAGACTGAAGTTCATATAAATCAGTAAGATCTTTAAAACGCTCTTTATTATTAGGAATGTCAGATTTATATAGAAGCTTTAAGGCTTGATTTGAAGAACGATAATCTGAAGAGAATATTCGCCACCATTTATCATTAAAGTATTTTAGCTTGACGTATAAGCTTTCTATATCTTTTTCAAATGTAGAGTCAATAAGTTTAACTCTAAGTTTTTTTTCTAAAGCAGTACTTTTTTCTCCATTTTCAAGTAATTGCAGTATAATGTTATTGTCATCACACCATTTATTTGAATTAAAGTCAATGTCATTTAATTCCGGAATAGATGAACATTTAATAAATGCATTCTTAAACTTATTTAATTCATCAAAGGTTTTATCCATTGGTAAACTAGCAAAAGAATTTAAGCGTTCTGTTTCATTTATTAATCCATCAAGTGATCCTATAATTTTGTTTAACTGTGTGTATATGAGATCCTTTTCTTTCGGACTAATCGATCTTAAAGTGGAATTAATAAATGGGTTAGAGATTGGAGAACCATAAGCTTTAAGGTGGTCAACTAGATCTTGTATAATCTGGTGTTTACGAGTAAATTCTTCTTGAGTCCATTTTAAATCTGTTTCAACTTGATCCTCAATATTAAGTTCTTCAAGTTCTATTTTGTATTGATAGTATTTACCAACTGCTGTAACGAAATCAAATCCAGAGTTATATATTTTCTTCTTTACTTCTTTAACGTAATCGTCTAAGTGTTCTTTAAGATCATTATAGCGTTTAATTGAAATGGTATGATCTTCTACTTTAGGAGTACCTAAGTCAAGAGTTCGCTTTAATTCTTGTAGAACTAGTTTTTTATTGCTTTTGTGACTATGTAACTCAAGAACAGTGTCACCCAAGTTACACCTGTCAAGTCGACTCTTTACAACTTCTAAAGCAGCCATTTTTTCTGATACAAAGAGTATTTTTCGACCTTCCGAAAGTGTTTCAGAAATAATATTTGTTATAGTTTGAGATTTTCCTGTACCAGGAGGGCCTTGTATTACTAAGTTTATTCCTTGCTTTACCTTTAAAATTGCCTCAGATTGACTTGAATCTGCATCTGAGATGAAATTAAATACATCGAACTGAATTAGTTCATCAGCAAACTCTTCCTCAGTCATGGTGCCAAATTCATTGGTTCCCCAGAATCCTTCACCGAAAAGCTTCTTTATGATTGGATGAGAAGAAGGTTTTTCATCCTCACTCCAGTTTTTCTCATCCAAATCTTTATACATCTGAAACTTGCCAAACTTGAAGAAACCCAAGTGAATTTCATCATCATTGACTGTCCATCTATTTCTTTTCTTAATTTGTTTTCTTACGGTTTTGAAGTAATCTCCAACCTCGACATCTTCATTGAATTCAGGTAGATCTATTAAAAAATCGGTTTTTAGTTTAGCTTGAAGTGTTAGATTGGTATTCAAATCTACTCCGGTGTAATTTATTCTGAATCTTTCTTGTGCGGAAATTCTTTTTAATGCAACGGGGATTAATATAAGGGGTGCTTTTCGTACTAAATCCGAATTATCATCCTCGTACCAATGAAGAAAACCTAAGGCTAAATAAAGTATATCAATACCTTGTTCTTGAAAATATGCTTCAGCATTGGAGTTGATCTTTAATAATTTTCGATCGAGTAGGTCGGAATTAAGTTTGGTTTGAAGTTTATTGTCGGTATGTCTTTTTTCTCCCAATTCCTGTTCAATAATTTTAATTTCTTCTAGTTCTTCCTCGTTAGAATCAAGTCGCTGCTGTAAACTTTTTGGAATTGGCGCGAATGTCATGCTTCTTTTGGACTCAACTAAAATTTTAAAAAGTTCGACAGACTTCTCATCAAATATGGAGATACTCATAGATCTGGGGACAAAATGAAGAAGTGAATTTCCTCTTATTCCTATATCGAGTAGTTCTTTTCTACTAATTTCAAGTTTTTCAGCTACTGATTTCATGGGTAAATTAATCTAAACGAAATATAAGAATTATCCTATTATTTTACCTTCGCGTAGAGTTTATTGACCTAATTGTTCGTTATGTAGCTTCCTCCGCAATAAGCCTTGCATTTTATGCGAGGCTTCTTTTTTTACTAAAAATTAAATTAGTAAAGTTGTCTTCAACTTTGGGAATATGAGAGAGATTGTGACAGCCGAGTGAAGAATATGTTTTGTTATGGCTGACTATAAAAGGTAGTTATAAATAAGACAAAAGAACCGTGCAGAGCGTGGGGTGCAGGATCTGTGTTTGTTAAAATACTAACCTTCGGAATGACGAATTATTCAACCTCCAGGAAATTTTGGTTCGGTTCCACATCATATTTATAAACAGCCAGAAGCAGATGATGAGAAACTTCACTGCTTTCAAATTCAAGGTTGATCCATTGCTACAGGCCTTATTTTTCTTCCGATTTCAACTCAAGCCAGCGTTCATAGGAGATTATTCCATATTCGGGCTTTCCTTTTCCTTCCAATACCGAAATAAACTCCAAATGATGTCCGTCCGGGTCGTCAAAATAAATGGCTATTGCCGGCATCCAGGCGAATACCATGGGTTGGTCCGTCCCGTCCTTCAAAAAGTTAAATGGATGAAGTCCGTGTCCTTTTAAAAAAGCGGTAGCTTCATGGATTATGAAATCTTTATCGCACCTAAAGGCAAAATGTCTTCTCTCAATTTCGGATCGCGGCCTTTCCCAAAGACCTAACATTGATTCTTTGGGTGCGCCGATCCAAAAAAATGCTGCTCGCCTTTCTTTTTCATAGTAGCATTGTTGCAGCCCCAAAATAGTTGTGTAAAATTCAATTGAATGTTCGAGGTTTTCAACGAACAAATGGGTTTCATAGAGTCCTGTGATCATTGTCTGGATCCTTTTGTTTAAATTAACGACGTAATAAGCTGATAACCCAATTATTAGGGTCCAGCATCTGAACTTTAGTTTTTACTTTTACTAGTGTTCTGATTCCAAACAAGTATTTATTTGCTGTATCAATTCCTGGGCTTCTTTTTTTGTTCGGTTAAAGTACTTTATCATAGCGTTTCTGCGTTCATAATTATTTCGCTTCTTCCTTCATTACGTTTTGCGAAGGTTATGAGGTCATCAGAATGCTCTAGGCTCTTAGGTATCATGGGGAAGCCACTTATCTTTATTTCTGTTTTTTCAAGAATGACCCCGTTTATCTCATTGTACATGGCATAATGTTTCTCCTCTTCATTATAGGCATCCACAAGGTATTTCGTGTCGGTATAATATTTTGTGAGCTTGTTTTGTAAATTTTCAAAACCAGTAAGATTGGGATTTTCAGAACTCTGTAATTTATTAAATGTTCTAACTGTCATCGGTAATTGATAATATGGACCGAAAAAGACAAGTTTTAAGCTGTCTAGTTGACTGGTATCATAAGAAATTTTAGTTAGTGCCCAAGATTCAATATTTATTCGGCGTGCTAATTTGCCTGTAACGTAATTACTTTCTACTGTATCTCTGGCAAGGTCTCTTTTAAACTCTTCTAACAGGGCTTTAGACTTTCTGATTTCTTTTCTTTCCTCATTCCAATTATTGATTTGTAGGGCAATCAAAATTCCAATAACCACAAGGACGATCTGGCCAATGGCGTATTTAAGGTACTTGGCTGTTTCGTTTTGGCTTATAAGTTTACAGCGTATTCGATTGAAGAGTTTAATCATGCAAAATTTTATTTATAACCTATAATTATAGAAACAGACATGGTAGCAACGGCTAACATCATCAAGGCAATAAATATGGGGAAGACGAACCGAATCCATTTATTAAATGGAACTTTACCAACTCCAAGCATTGCCAATAAGATCCCGTTTGTTGGTATGATAAGATTTGAGAACCCATCGCCAAAAACATAGGCCAATACAGCTATTTGTCTAGATAGTCCAAGAAGATCCGATAAGGGGGTCATTAAAGGCATAGAGACCAATGCCTGACCAGAGGCTGAAGGAATAAAAAAGTTAAGAAACGATTGAAAAACTAACATCCCAATGGCCGCAATGGATTTTGGTAAAGCAGATAGGGCCGATGAAAAGCCGTAGAGGATGGTGTCCATGATCATACTTTCTTGCATAACAATGCTTATTCCTCTGGCTACACCAACAATTAAGGCAGGAACAATCATTGACTTCAGACCATTTACAAAATGCATCATGGCTTCATCTCCTGAAAAACCGCTTATTAAAATGGTTGCAATCCCAATTGCCAGGAACCCTGCTGTCATCTCAATGATTCCCCAACCCATGAACTGAACGGCAGAGAGAATGCCTCCATATCCAAGTATCAGTACAACTAATATCCTTAAGTGGATTTTAGTAAGTTTAACATTTTCAATCTGTTCAACGTTGGTTTCTCCCAAACTGTCCGTTAATGAAGCCTTGGTTCCATTTTTAACTCTTTTACCATATCTAAGCAGATAGAAAAACCCCATGAAAATAGCAACCATAAATACGATTAACCTTAAACCTATTCCACTACCGATGGGTAGTTCGGCAATTTGTTGAGCGATTTGGACTGTGAAGGGGTTGGTGGTTGCGGTTGACCAACCTACAAAAACAGGTAGAACCCCAAGAGCAAAGCCAAACATACGATCATAACCATTTTGTTTGGCGAGTACTATAAGAATAGGAATAAGTGGTATAAGTTCTATATAAATACCCATGAAGGCACTCCCTGTGGATACCAAAACGTAAATAAGGAAAAACAGGAAAACAGGTTTTCTTTGAAATCGTTTAATTAATTCCGAAAGAAAAGCATGTATTGTATTGGTGGCAACAATAATATTAAATACCGCTCCAATCATAAAAATAAAGAAGATAAGGGATGCCGATTGCTGCAGGCCTTTGGGCACAGAGGTAAGAACGCTAAAAACAGAGGTTGGTTCAGCGTGACCCTCGACACTATCTTCCAGTAAAATCCCTTTGAGAGAAATATGTTTTGGTATTTCCCTGTAACTACCAGAAACTACGACACTTTGTTCTACTTTGTTAATCACCTTCTTTTGTCTTTCATAAATACCAGAAGGAACTAAATAACTCAGAATAGAACAACTAACGATAATAAAGAATAGGAAAATAAAGACGTGAGGCAGTCTTATATTTGATTGCATAATGATTGGTTCAAGCGACCCTACAATATATGAATATAATGCTTATTGAATGTATTTTGAGAAAGTGGTCTTGGTTTAATTTGTCAAAGAACTTTATCCTCGGTGAATTGTTGGTTTTGATGTTTCCTAACAGTCTAAGCCATTGCGCATTGCTAGCCCACCTTGCCTATCTGAAGCCCGCCTTGTCCGCCTTGTCCGCCTTGTCAGCGAGACAGGTCGGCGAGACAGGCTTTGCAATGCGAGGCAGGAAGCAGCGCGGCGTAGCGTCTACCGATAGTCCCGATAGCTATAGGGATCGGGACTGTTATGCTTTGTTTTTCCTAGCGTTCGCGGAGCGCTCTGCACGCAGCAACGCTCATACCATGATTTTAGTTTAATTGTAGGAGATAATTTCCAACTAAGTTGGGTAGGAGCAACCCGCCTTGACTCGATATGCCTCGTCGGCATGACGAGCAAGTCGAGGCAGGTGAATTGTAGCCGTATTAAGTTTGATTCTGATTAGATTGTATTGATAAATCAGAAAGAACAAAAGTGTCTGGTCCTGAAATATGGCAACAGGTTAAAAAATAGTTTACGCTGTTTTTAAATATACCATATTAGGTGTTTTGTAGTCTAAAGATAAATGTAATCTAATTTCATTAGATTGATGGTATTTTTGTAGCGCGTTTGGTGTGGGCTACCTCTGCAAAGGTCTGATCGAGATATAACTCCTCTAAAAGCAGCGCGCAATGATGCTTTAAGTACATAACATCATTGTGGTCAAAAAAAAGATTGCCTTACAAGGCAATCTTAATTCATTTGGATCTTAAAGGAAGTTTAAATTAATAAACTACTTCTACGTTAATGGCGTTTAATCCTTTTTTTCCTTGTTCCGTTCTATACTGAACCTTGTCATCTTCTCTAATGTTGTCAATCAACCCTGAGGAATGTACAAAAATATCTTCTCCGGTTTCATTTGATTTGATAAACCCAAATCCTTTGGTGTTGTTAAAAAACTTTACTGTGCCTTCTTGCATCATACTAAATTTTAAATTAAAAATATACTTTGTTCAAATTGAAAGGTAATGAACATTGGACGCTGGCGTGGTTTTTACTAAAGACCAGATGTTCCTCTGTTATGACTTAAAAAAATAAAGTGATGATGAAATAAAAGGAAAGAAGAGTATAACTCTTTAACAAATTACTAAATAATACCTTATTATTAAAAAGGTGTTCTCAATTGAACGATGCAAAGATACGCTTTTTATTCTTAGCCATTGCATTTATTTTTAAATAGTTACACTATCAGACCTCATTGAGGTAAGATGCTAAAAATTGGGCACTTGCTTTTTTGCGTAGTTTTTTAAGTGCAGAATCTTTTAACTGACGCACCCGCTCGCGAGAAATACCAAAGATTTGTCCTATTTCATTAAGACTCATAGGATCTTCTCCATGGAGCCCGTAATGCATTTTTAGTACGTCGGCTTCACGCTCGGGAAGGCCGTTAAGCACCTGATCAATATCGGTACAAATGGATTCATACAGCAGTTGCGCATCTGGTTTTGGACTGCTCGTACTCTCAATAAGGTTGTAAAGCGAGGTATCCGACTCTTCTTTTACAGGGGCATCCATAGAGAGGGAACGCTTGGAATGCGTCATGCACTGCAGTACCTGACTCTTCGATGTTTCCAAATGCAGCGCCACTTCCTCAACAGTGGGTAAACGCTGGTATTCCTGCTCAAAATAGGACTGGTAGGTATGTAATTTACGGATCATTGAAATTTTGTTCAATGGTACTCGTATGGTCTTTGCATGTTCAGAAATGGATTGTATAATGGCTTGTCTTATCCACCACACTGCATAGGAAATAAACTTAAACCCTCTTGACTCATCAAAACGCTGTGCTGCTTTGATCAGGCCTAAATTTCCTTCATTGATCAGGTCTATTAAGACTAAGCCTCGATTCTGATACTGCTTGGCCACAGAGATCACAAATCGCAGATTGGCAGATACCAGATCCTCCAAAGCTTTGGCATCACCAGCTCTAATGCGTATAGCAAGTTCTACCTCTGTTTCACTCGAAATCATGGGTAGCTGATTGACCTCCTGTAAATACTTTTCAAGAGATATGGTTTCTCTTGAGGTAATTTTTTCGGTTATTTTGAGTTGTCTCATGATTTCGATTTTTAACGTTACCCTTAGGTCCTTAGACGTGTTATATGGTTAGTTCCGCAGCAAGACCACAAAGCAGTAAACAATTCAATGACCCAATAGCCTGAACAGATTTTGATCCTTTGCCTGTGCCTAAAGAACAGCTCCTTTATATATCCTCGTGTCCCTGGGCTCTTAAATAAGCGTTTTTGTGTTGCGCCTTTTGCAACTGTTCCCGCTTTATATCAGAAGGTTTGGTAAAATGTTTGCGTTTCCTGACCTCTTCCTTTTGTTTGACGTTTTTTACCTTTCGTCTGTATCGTTTTATGGCGCGATCAATTTTTTCACCTTCTTTAATTACAATTTTCAGCATGTGATCTCATTTTTGAAATGAACAATTAAATAATGTCTAAAAAGCAGCTAAATCAGAATTGATAAACGCTACAGAAGTGATACTAGATGCCAAATAGACGCCGCTGAAGGTGAGCTTATAAAAAGGAATAGGACTTTATAGAACTTGAAGCGAAAGGTACGTTGTATTATTGGCTCAAACAATGAATATTGAATTAATTCTAAAGTAGAGCATTTGAACAAGTTTAAGTTTACAACAGTTTTGGATCTTTGGTTTAGTGAGATTCTTATCCTCACTGTCACGAACCCGTTAGCTATCGGAATCGGGACCATCGGGATCAGTAGGAGAGCATTGAACAATAAAGGGATTTCTTTTCCAAATTATTGCAAGCAAGTGATGCTTGCGGGTTGTTTTATTGTTCTTTCTTCCAGCTAATGGTCAACTTCTGCCTTCCCCATTCTTTTGCTGCATCCTTGTCAAGACCCATGTAAATATCAATTCTTTTTGTCCACTTTTTGTTCATTTTATCCAGCACGCGATAGGTTCCGGGTAAGCCTTCTATTTTAACCTTGGTCTTGTGTTTTAATCCAAGTTCTAATAAATCTCTTGAAACAGCGATACACTTCATGCCCGGTTTTAAGCTGTCCCCCCATGCCCCCACATTGTAATGTTCTTTATGGGTCTGTTCGGGGAGTGAATTATAGGCCGTAGCCGTTACCTCTAAATGTGTCGTTGTTTCTTTGCAACCGGTCAAAATGAGGATGCTTAGCATGGATGCGATGGTTAAACCTTTTGTGTTTCGGGTCGAAAAGTTCATACGGTTGTTTTTAGAATATGATATACAAGGACCAGCTTTACTCAATGGTGTAATACAAAGACTCCGAATTGTCATAATGAACCGCATAGACCTTAAGCCAGTTTTGATTGCCGGTTTTAGTGGTCTTGTCGATCTCAAACTTTAAAATGAGCTCATCCATTCGCTTTTTGGTTAGAGCTTTGATCTCGGCAGTATGGCCACTGAAACCATTGACCACCCCATAAACAGCTCTGTAACTTTTAATTTTTGGTTTCAGCTGCATGTCGATGGGTATATGTTTTACCCTAAACATCTTAAAGGGGTAAATATGTGGTTTGTAGTGTACTTCTACCGTGTAGGCCCCTATACGGTAAGAGTGCAAGGGAATTCGGTACTTGTTGTGTTCTAGCTTGGCAATGGGTGCTGTTCTGATGCTTTTATCGGCAGAAACGCGCTGAATGATGCTCACCTTGCTCAATTCACCCTCATCAGCTTCTATGATCAGCGTATCCTGCGTTTTGCTCAGGTCTACTGTCACATAGCGTTCTCCTAATTTCAGGTTGGGAATGATAGAGGTGATCTGCGCTTGCAGCGTAAAACCGCAGAGAAAAAGAAACAGAGGGATTGCTTTCATTTACATCGGCCTAAGTCCTTCGAAAATACCAAAAAAAGTAGAAATCCAAAATCAAACCTTTAGAACTTAAAGGAGTTTGATCATATCTTATCACCAGAGTATGGAACAATCTTCCCTTTTTGTGGCTTTCCATGTTTTCGTCATCTAAATATTCCGATAAGAACATAGATATTCCATATTTTTGCAAAAAAAAGAAGCTATGTCCATCATTGATCAACTAAAATGGCGCTATGCCACCAAGTCTTTTGACACGAATAAACAATTATCTGATGATCAGATCCAGCTTCTGAAGGAAGCCTTTAATCTAACGGCAACCTCCTATGGCCTTCAAACCTTGAAGATGGTTGTAGTGAAGGATAAAGCATTGAGAGAAAAGTTGTTGCCCTATGCCTACAATCAATCGCAGGTGGTTGATGCCAGCCATCTTCTGATCCTGTGTATCCAAACCGATATCAATTCGCGCCACGTGGACCTTCATTTTGAAAATGTTGAAAAAATCAGGGAAACACCTTCCGAGGTTCTGGAACCCTTCAAAAAACAACTGTCTTCAAGCATAGAGCAAATGGCACCTGAAGAAAGAAGGGCCTGGGCCAGAAATCAGGCCTATATCGCTCTTGGTAATCTAATGACGGTCTGTGCCATCGAACAGATCGATTCATGTCCCATGGAAGGTTTTATACCGGATGAAGTGGATCGGGCTTTAAACCTTAAAAAGTATGGTCTCAACTCTGTACTTATGCTACCGGTGGGATTTCGTTCTGAGAAGGACATGTTCTCAAGCCTTAAGAAGGTAAGAAAGCCTATTGCTGAGACCGTTATAGATTTGTAGCCCGAGATGAGTATTGAAATAAATGAATTACTTAAAAAAGTTATATGCCAGGATTTGAAGTATTTGGAGATGCAGAACGCAGGGAGGTGCAGGATGTTTTAGACAATGGAGTACTTATGCGCTACGGATTTGATGCCATGCGCAAAGGACATTGGAAGGCGAAATCCCTTGAACTGGAATTATCTCGTATTTTGGAGGTCAATCACGTGCAACTGGTGTCCAGCGGTACGGCAGCTGTTTCGGTAGCTCTTGCTGCCGCGGGAGTGGGCTATGGGGACGAGGTGATTATGCCTAGCTTTACCTTTGTAGCAAGCTTTGAAGCCATCTTAATGCTGGGAGCCATTCCTGTTTTAGTGGATATTGACGATACATTAACTCTGGACCCAAAATCGGTAGAATCTGCCATTACCGGTAACACCAAGGCGGTTATGGTGGTTCAGATGGGCGGTAGTATGGGGCGGATGAATGCCTTACGATCTATTTGCGAAAAGTATGATCTGGCTTTTGTTGAAGATGCCTGCCAGGCAATTGGAGGAACCTATCAGGGAAAACCATTGGGAAGCATCGCCGATTTAGGTTGTTTTTCCTTTGATTTTGTAAAGACCATGACCTGTGGCGAAGGGGGGGCGGTAGTGACCAATAGTGAGAAATACTATCTATGTGCTGATCATTATTCAGACCATGGCCACGATCACAAAGGAGATAATCGGGGATTGGAGAGGCATCCGTTTTTGGGCTATAATTTCAGGATTTCAGAGCTACATGCAGCGGTTGGTCTCGCACAGGTAGGACGACTGAAGGAGTTTGTTGGCACACAGCAACGCTACCATCAGATCCTTAAAGAAGCCATTGCGCCACTGGATGGGGTCACCATGCGTACGGTGCCCCAAGGTGGAGTGGAGAGCGGTGCTTTTATAAACTTCTTTTTACCCGATCTGGAGAAGGCCAGAACAGTGAGCTCAGAATTTACAAAGCAAGGCATTGATGGCTGTTTTCATTACTTTGATAACAACTGGCACTATGTGCGTAAATGGGAACATTTAAAAACGGCCACAAGTTTAAACAGTCTTTCTCCAGAGGTCAAAAATGCTCTGAAGCTTCTGCAAACCAAGGATTTTAGTCAGTCCGACCATTTTATTGGCAGGAATCTATCCTGTCTTATCAAACTATCATGGACTGAAGAAGAGGTGCAACGCAGGGCCCGGAAAATGGCCGAAATCATTAGAGCCGTTTTAGGGAAGTAGTTTTTATTTCCTATCTTCCTAGAAAATTAACGACTGTGCGCAAACTTTCCTATTTTATTTTTTTGTTCTTCGGTATGGCGATCTCTTGCCCGGGACAAAACATGCCCATCGATTTTAATGAGGTGACGGATCAGTTCACCGCTTTTGGAGGCAGTGGCTTTTCCATTAGTACTGATCCTGAGAATGCGAGTAATGCGGTAGGGCAGTTGACCAACAATGGTAACGATATCTGGGAGGGTGCATTTATCGATCTAGCCACGGCCGTGAACCTCGATGCTAACAAAATACTAAGCTTGTCCTTTTACCAGAGTAACGCTGAGAACCGTGGTGTTCTCCTCAAATTAGAAGGAGGTAGTGGCCCGGATGTTGAGGTCCTTCGAAATGTTTCTGCTCAGGGATGGACCGAGAATTTGATCTTCGACTTCTCCAATGCAACTGTGAGCGGTAGCAGTGATGTAGTTATGGCAACAGGCTCTTACAGTCGTTTAACCATCTTTATTGATGGAGGAAGCCTGACCGCAGGAACTTTTTTGCTAGATAATATTAACGATGGTTCCGAAGCCTCTGATCCCAATGAACTGGATGTGATTTATGAAGAGCTGGTATGGGCTGACGAATTTGACGGTCCGGGAGGCCCCATCAACACCAATAATTGGTTTCATCAAACCCTTTTACCTGATGGTAACAGCTGGTACAATAATGAAGTGCAGCACTACACTGACCGGATTGAGAATTCCTATGTTGAAAACGGATTGTTACACATTGTTGCCATCAAGGAGCCCTTCACAGATCAGGGGGTAACCAAAGAGTACACATCGGCACGACTCAATTCGAAGTTTGCATTTACCTATGGCAGGGTAGATGTGCGTGCGCAACTGCCTTCGGGAGACGGTACCTGGCCGGCTATATGGACACTTGGCAAAAATATTAATGAACCCGGGGCATACTGGCAAACTCAGGGCTTTGGAGAGGTATCCTGGCCAGCATGTGGCGAATTAGATATGATGGAGCACGGATTGTACGCAACCAATGAAGTAAGTGTCGCAGTGCATACTCCTTCCAGTTTTGGAAATACCGTGAATACCGCGAGTCAGTCACTGCCGGACGTAGCGGGAAACTTTTATGTTTATTCGATGAACTGGTCTCCTAATGAGGTGGCTTTTATGATAGACGGGACGGTCATTTACAGGTATAATCCTAATGACAAGAACGACAATACCTGGCCCTTCTATCAGGACCAGTACATGATATTAAACATCGCCATGGGTGGAGCCGCCGGAGGAATTGATCCGAATTTTACACAGAGCAGTATGATCATCGACTATGTGCGCGTGTACCAAAGTGCTGCTCTAAGTCTGGAAACCGCCACTTTGGAAGATCTGAAAATCTATCCAAACCCAGCCAGGGATGTGCTAATGATCAATGGTACAAGTCCAGTGGATAGGGCAGAGGTATACTCTATCCTCGGTCAGCTCATTTCCATTCATACTCCGCAGGATCGCAGTATAAATACCTCTCAACTTCCAGCCGGCGTTTATGTGCTAAACCTTTATGCCGGAGGACTTAAAAAGAGTTTGAAATTCGTAAAGAACTAATAGTTAACGTAGTCTGTGATCTCAAGGCCGTAACCGATCATTCCAACACGTTTGGTCTGTTTGCTGTTGGTCACCAGTCTTATTTTGGTCACCCCAATATCGTGGAGAATCTGTGCACCAATGCCAAAATCCTTGGAGTCCATGGTCATGTGTGGTGCTTTTGTGACCTTACCCGGCGACTGCTCTGATTTTAAAACCCTTAGCCTGTTCAGCAGATCGATGGCAGTAGGTTGCTGGTTGATAAATATGATCGCCCCTTTGCCCTCAGTATTAATGACATTAAACATGCTGTCCAGTTTCTGATCGGCATTATTAGTTAGGGTGCCTAGTATATCGTTATTAACCAGAGTTGAATTTACCCGGGTAAGAACAGGTTCTTCATTGGTCCAGCTCCCTTTGGTCAGAGCAAGGTGCACCTGATTATTAGTGGTTTGCTGATATGCTCTCAGCCTATAAGCACCAAAGCGTGTTTCAATGGTAAAGTCCTCTTTTTTCTCGATCAGGGAATCGTGTTCCATGCGGTAAGCCACCAGGTCTTCAATAGAGACGACCTTGAGGTCAAAACGTCTGGCCACCTCCATGAGCTGAGGCAGTCTGGCCATGGTACCATCCTCATTCATGATCTCAACAATAACACCAGCCGGTTTGTATCCTGCCAGCCTGGCAAAATCTATGGCCGCCTCTGTGTGCCCGGTACGTCTTAAAACGCCACCTTCTTTAGCGACTAGGGGGAAAATATGCCCCGGACGTGCCAGATCAAATGAACGCGTTTTGGGATCGATCAGCGATTGAACTGTTTTGGCTCTGTCACTGGCCGATATCCCGGTACTTACCCCATTGCCCCGAAGGTCCACAGAAACCGTAAAGGCCGTTTCCATAGGGTCGGTATTATTACTCACCATCATATGGAGATCGAGCTCTTTGCAGCGCTGTTCGGTGAGGGGGGCGCAAATAAGACCTCTTCCGTGAGTGGCCATAAAATTGATCATCTCAGGAGTGACCATTTCAGCGGCTGCCAGAAAGTCTCCCTCATTCTCTCTGTTTTCATCATCTACGACAATGATCACTTTACCTTTTTTAATATCTTCTATGGCTTCCTCAATAGTATGAAGCATAATATTTTTGGATGTTATTTGAGCATTCATGACGTTCCTTTGGCTGTGCAAAGATAGGGCTAATTTATCTCATCAAGGCAAACGAAGTGGTAGTCGGTTTTCATTTTCCTGTTCAGGAACATGTACTTAATGGGATAAAATGGCAATCCAAGAAGCACCAAAAACGGTTTTAATCGTTTCTGAGGCATCTCCAGGGTTTTATAAAACTTTCGGTGTAAAACAGTTGCTACAATTGCAAAAATCACAAATACCATTAAGGCTGCAAACGATATTACTTTGGTGATCTCTGCAACCTGGGGAAGTTTATTGTTCCTTAGCACAAAAAACAGGGCCAAACATACAGCAGCCACTATGTAACTGATGAAAGCAATTTTAGAAAATCGTTTGAAACGATTGAGTTGATTTTTAGATTGTTTAAGCTTTTCAGGGATGCTGAGGCCTTGCTGTTCCATTTGCTCCAGACCTATTTTTCGATCTGTTAAGTGCTGAAGAGCTATCTGCTTTGGCCGCTTATCCAGATCAAATTCATTCTGATTTTTAACGATTTCAATCAGTTGTTCATCTGAATACTTGCTGTAATAACTATAGGACTGTACATTCTGTAACTCTTCAAGATCGGATTTGGATTTGAACCTAAACAATCGTTTGAGAGGAACGACAATAAAGTCAATTTCAAAAAGACCGCGGTCATTGGTCGCCCTGTAGGTGAGATAAATACTCAATGGCAACATGATGAAGGTGGAAAGCCATGTGCCGATCACTGGATTTATGGTGCCATCCATGGCACTGTTACGTGCAAATACCCCAATAAAGTGATAGGTTAGAAAAAGTAGTATTGCTACAACCATTGGTAATCCTAGCCCACCTTTTCTAATCAATGCTCCCAGAGGAGCTCCCACAAAAAAGAGAATGACACATGCAAAGCCCAGTACGTACTTTTCATGTAACGAAATGATATGCCTGTTAAGCCATACTTTCTTTGTTTCAAAATTAGTCTCACTTGAACTCAGTACCTGAATGGTACTATTGGCCGTATTCGAAACAGAATTCAACACCTGAATCTTAGTAGATAATGGCAAAAGATCCAATATGGAATTTCCTTTGAATACGGTGTCTTTTTTTGAATTGATGTCGTTTCTTAGAGCATTGAAAGTTGACCTGTTATATAAGGTTTTAGCCAGGTCTTCATAGTCGCCCTCTCGTCTTTTGTAGAGGCTGTCAATCGTAAAATTTAACCCGCTAATTGGTAACATATTATACCTGCTGTCACTTCGTTTTTCATCCAGGTCAACGTTGTTTAAATTGGCGAGGTCTACATTTATCACATAGGTATCAAAAGTACTTTGTGCATGCGGTTTTTTGCTGATGTACTTGCGCGTGTTTTTGCTCACCAATTCATCGTAGTAATTACCATCCCTCAATTCCAGAGAGAGAATATTCGAATCCTCACTGCTTATCAGTTCTCCTTCCTTAGCCCTAATCACCGTATAATTACCCCGTTTAAAGGATTTCTCCTGGTGGATAGTGACATTTTTCAAGTACTGCCCCCGGTCACCACTTTTTTCTGCTACATGAATATTGATATTACCAATTTCATTAAACTGTCCTTCGGCTATGGCCATGGCTGGTTTAAG
Source organism: uncultured Winogradskyella sp. (assembly GCA_963966315.1). Classification (GTDB taxonomy): domain Bacteria; phylum Bacteroidota; class Bacteroidia; order Flavobacteriales; family Flavobacteriaceae; genus Winogradskyella_A. The sequence goes on from CAWZYX010000040.1 coordinate 21,828, forward strand.
TTTGGCAATATTCTGTCTCAGGTTATAGGATTCGTACTCTGACCATGGAATGATATTGTTGGCAAAAAAAAATGCCAGAATGGATAAGCTCACGATAAAGATACTGAGTCCTCGCATGGCTCTTTGCAGTGAGATCCCATTGGCTTTCATTGCAGCGAACTCGTAGTTTTCGGCAAAGTTTCCAAAAACCATGATGGAGGCCAGAAGTATGGTTAGCGGCAATACCAGTGGTACTAACTTGGGAGAGAAATAAAGCAGGAATTTCCAAATAACAATCAGATCAAGGTCCTTTCCTGCCAGTTCAGAAATGTATAACCAAATGGTCTGTAGCACAAAAATGAACATCAGGATGGTAAATACACTTAAAAAGGTTTTTAAATAAGTGCTTAGTATGTACCTGTCCAGGATCTTCAACCTTAGTCAATTTTATTGATGAAGTAATCGGGATATTTACCCTCATCAAATGTAAATAAGGTTTCTGATAATGGTTGATTGGTTTGAAAAGAATTAACAGTTAGGGTTGTGCGCGTGCCATTAGAACCAATTTCAATGAGGTTATAAATGTGTTTGGTTGTCGCGTCAATGCCCAAAAGAACCTGTGTTACTTCAGACGCTGAGTCTATAGGTGTGAGTTTTACATACTGAATCTTTCTTCCCAAAACGTTTTGTACGATATCCATAGCATAGGTATAACCATCTTCGTAAAAACTGAGCATTTTACTTGGAGTGATAGTTCCTTCTTCTTCCGTATTTTCTGAGGAAATAGTGACTTCCTCATCTTCAGGACTAATGGTGTAAAGGGTTGTTCCATCATACATTCTGGTAATGCCTAAGACGTTGAGCAGGTACTTTTCACCGGCAATGGTTACATCACCTTTGGTGGTCTGCTTTACATTCTCTGCAGCATTATCAAGTTCGTATTTAAAATCGATGATAATGTTTTCGTACTGCTTCACTTTGGAACTCACCTCATCCAGCAAGGCCTTTGCTTTTGCATCATTTTGTGCAAAACCAAGCCCACTTAAACAGACCAGGAGCAAACTAACTATCCATTTCATTGGTTGATGTATTTACTGTTGTTTTTCATTTTCTAAAAGCTGATCAAGAGCAACAAAATCCGGGATTAATACCTTTCTGGCTTTGCTACCCTCAAAAGGACCAACAATTCCAGCAGCCTCCAGCTGATCGATGAGCCTTCCTGCCCGGTTGTATCCCAGCTTGAGTTTACGCTGCAATAACGATGCCGAACCCTGTTGTGCGGTAATAATTATTTCTGCAGCTTCTCTAAAGAGCTTGTCTCTGTCGGAAATATCAATATCCAGATCACTTTCGCCATCCTCTCCTATATACTCCGGAAGCAAATAAGCGTCCGGATAGGCTTTCTGAGAACCGATAAAGTCTGTGATACGTTCAACTTCAGGGGTGTCAACAAAAGCACACTGAATCCTAATCATGTCATTCCCTTGGGTGTACAGCATATCACCTCGCCCAATCAGCTGATCTGCTCCGGAACCGTCCAAAATGGTTCTCGAATCAATTTTTGAGGTGACTCTAAAGGCAATTCGGGCAGGAAAATTGGCTTTTATGATTCCTGTGATAACGTTTACCGAAGGTCTTTGGGTGGCGATGATTAAATGGATGCCGATGGCTCTTGCCAACTGTGCCAGTCTTGCAATAGGAGTCTCCACTTCTTTTCCTGCCGTCATGATGAGGTCTGCAAATTCGTCAACCACTAGAACGATATAGGGCAAAAACCGATGCCCATCATTTGGATTTAACTTACGCGATTTAAATTTTTCGTTGTATTCTGCGATGTTTCTACAAAACGCTTCCTTGAGCAATTCGTAACGGTCATCCATTTCAATACAAAGCGAATTTAAGGTGTTGATTACCTTGGTATTATCGGTAATGATGGCATCCTCACTGTCGGGAAGCTTGGCCAGGTAATGACGTTCAATTTTGTTAAAAAGAGTGAGTTCAACCTTTTTTGGATCCACCAGAACAAATTTAACTTCTGCCGGGTGTTTTTTGTAGAGTAGAGAAGTGAGTACGGCGTTAAGCCCTACAGATTTTCCTTGTCCGGTAGCTCCGGCCATGAGAAGGTGAGGCATTTTTGCCAGATCAACAACCATGGTTTCATTGCTAATTGTTTTACCTAGTGCAATGGGAAGAGCCATTTTGGAACTCTGAAACTTCTTGGAGGCAATGGCCGAATGCATGGAAACGATTGTTGCATTTTTATTAGGAACTTCAATACCTATGGTTCCTTTACCCGGAATAGGGGCAATAA
>CAWZYX010000041.1:0-24112 GCA_963966315.1 uncultured Winogradskyella sp.
CGAGATCAGCCTCGGTCTCGTGGGCTCGGAGATGTGTATAAGAGACAGCATTATGGTGGCTTTTTATGGTAGCACTAGGCCCTCCTGTAGCAGAAACACTTTCAATTACATCTGGATAAATAGTTCCCTGAGCCAGCCATTTTACATCCTTGATCTGATGGGCCTCGTCATCAAACACCTCTATAAAAACTCGACCGATAGTCTTGCGTTTCTCTTCCGGATCACTCTTGCCTGCAAGGGCTTCCAGAAAACGTTTAGAGGCATCAACACCCTTCACATTGAGTCCCATTCCTTCGTACTGATGCAGCACATCCTCAAATTCATTTTTACGCAGAAGTCCGTTATTCACAAAAATACAGTAGAGATTTTTACCAATGGCTTTGTGCAGCAACATAGCAGCCACTGAGGAGTCTACTCCTCCGGATAAACCGAGAACTACCTTGTCGTTCCCAAGCTTTGATCTCAGTTCTTCAACCGTTTCTTCAACAAAAGATTGAGGTGTCCAGTCCTGATTAATACCTGCTATTTTTATTAAGAAGTTCTGCAATAACTGATGCCCATCTGTGGTATGATACACCTCAGGATGAAACTGTATGGCGTAGGTATCTTCACCATTTATTCTGTAAGCGGCATTTTCTACATCGTTAGTGCTTGCGAGTAACTCGGCTCCATCAGGGAGCTCTTTTATGGTGTCGCTGTGACTCATCCATACCTGAGACCCCTCATGGATATTTTCAAAAAAATCTTCATGCTCTCTGATGTACGAGAGGTTGGCACGTCCATATTCACGCGTACTGGATTCTGCCACTTTTCCACCGGAAAAATGGGCGAGATACTGCGCCCCGTAGCAAACAGCCAGCAAGGGTTTTTTGCCCCTGATCTCAGTAAGGTCGGGATGGAGTACATCTTCCCCTCTTACGGAGTTGGGACTGCCGGAGAGGATGACCGCCTCATAGGATTGCAAATCCTTTGGTGGTTTGTTAAATGGATGTATCTCAGAGAAAATATTAAGCTCGCGTACACGTCTTGCAATAAGTTGCGTGTATTGAGAACCGAAGTCCAGAATAAGTACCTTTTGATGTTGCATGCGCAAAAATACTAATTGATTTGAGATGGCCGATTCCGGTCCTGGACTTTTTATTCTAAATTGTCAACAGTAAAAACCGCATATCAAGTGGGTTCAGCTGACCGGCTAGTACAGTTATCAGGTCATCGCCAAATTCAAGATACAGTTCAGAAAAATTCAACTGGCGTTCCTGAAGACTCCCGTTGGGAAAGAATTGTTCCTTTAGGGAGAGACTGCGTTCAATACGATCTGCCAGAACGCGTTTCTGTGCCTTAAGTAGACGTTTTTCCAAATGCTTCAACCCCTTGATCTGTTTAACCTCCTGTGCCTTTACCGCCCCTAGAAACGAAGGATCTGTCTGGTCCGCCAGTTCGTAGAGCGCCGCAAACTGTTCTTCCAGAAAATGGATCTGAGGATTAAAGTCAATATTAATGTTTGAAATTCGCCTTACGTACTTATTGATGAATGCATTTTTGTTCAAAAAAAGATCTGTATCTGAGATACCCAGTTTCTTTTGCTTTTTGAGTTGTTTTTCTGTTCTGATGAGGACGGAATCTCTTAGCAGCAAAATAGGAAAGGGCACCTTTTGAGCCTTAAAGCTGTCCTTCAATTGGAGCCAATAGGCCATTTCACCTCCTCCTCCAATGTAACACAGATTAGGAAGCACCACTTCCTGATACAAGGGGCGCATGAGTACATTTGGCGAATAGCGTTCCGGATGATTTTCCAGATCCTGAATCAGTGCTTTATGAGAAAACTGACGATCTGTATTGTTGATGCGATACTTATCACCCTCAATAATGATTCGTTCACGAAGACCATCAGATAAATAAAAGAGGTTGATCTTTCTGGGATTGACCTGAACTCCATACCCGAGCTCTTCTAAGCTTTGATTGGTGCTTGAAACATTCTGGTAGGTGACCTGTTCACTTAGCTCGGCTGTTACCTCTGGAATGAACTGCCTTTTTAACAAAGGGTTATCAGCATCGATAATGACCAGTCCCAGATCTCCGAATAACTCATTGGCCAGATAACGTGTCGCTTCTGCCAAATTTGTATGTTTTAAATAGGCACCTTCAAAAAGGTCTATTAATCTGTTTGCATTAGTGCTTTTACCCAACTCCGAAGATAAAACTGCTGCCACTTCCCCGAGGCCACTTGTATCTAAATGACCAACGGCACCGGAAGTCTCTTTTTCCCATTTGACCTTTTTCCCCTTAAAATTGAAGAAGCTAATTTCTTCAAAATCGTGGTCCTCGGTTGCCATCCAGAAAATGGGTACAAAATTGTATTCAGACGACTCTCTTTTTAGAGTCTTACATAGGTTCACCACAGAGATGATCTTATATAAAAAGTAGAGCGGTCCCGTGAATAAGTTCAACTGGTGGCCGGTTGTTATAGTGAATGTATTTGAGGATTTGAGCAGCTCTATGTTTTTACGAGTCTGCGCAGAGGCGGGTATGTTTTGATATTGCTGTTGCAATACAGTAGTAAGAACACCTCGCTTCTCTGCAGAGAAATGCTCCGACTTTTCTTTTATTTGATCTTTAAATGATTCCAATGTCGGAAAGCGATGAAATAGAGGTTTTAATTCCTCCTTACCCTCAATATAATCACAAATTAAATTGGAAAAGTATCCGGTTTCTCTAAAAGACAGGGTATCTGTTGGCATACAGAACAAACTAATATGGGTGTAAAGATACATCACTTGGTCATTCAAAGTCCTAATATTACGTTAAGGGCTTTTCAAAATTGATGTAGGTAATTTAAAGTCTAGCGGTTATCTTTACCCTCCTTGAGACAAAAGAGCAAACCTATGCATAAGACTTTATCCCTTGTTTTCACTGTATTTCTATCCCTTCAGATTCTGAGTTCACAACAGATCTCAAGTCCCGATGAGGTTCTTGGACACCCGATAGGAACCCAATTTAGCAGGCATCACCAGGTGGTTGATTATTTTAAAACCGTCGCGCGGCAAGCACCGGATCGTGTAAAACTTCAGTCCTACGGAAGCACCTATGAAGGCAGAGAGCTCAATCTGGCATTAATTTCCTGTCCGGAAAACATCAATCGTATCGAAGAGCTACGAATGAATCAATTGCGCAGAACGGGAATGCTGGAGGGTGAAGTTGGTGACGAAAATATTGCCATCGTTTGGCTGAGTTTTAACGTTCACGGTAATGAAGCCTCCAGTTCAGAAGCTGCGATGCTTACCCTCTACCGCTTACTAACCGAAAAACAGGAATGGCTGGAGAACACCATCGTCATTATTGATCCGGCTGTTAACCCGGACGGTCGCGACCGCTACGTCAATTGGTACAATCAAACAAAAAGCACTCCGTATGATTCCGATGTGCAATCCAGCGAACATAACGAACCATGGCCCGGTGGCCGTCCCAACCACTACCTGTTTGATCTGAACCGTGACTGGGCCTGGGCTACGCAAATAGAAACCCAGAAACGCCTTGAGGTGTATAACAAGTGGATGCCGCATATTCATGTAGACTTTCATGAGCAGGGCTATAATGAACCTTATTATTTTGCTCCGGCTGCAGAACCATATCATGAGATCATCACAGACTGGCAACGCGAATTTCAAACAGCGATCGGAAAGAACCACGCGAGCTATTTTGATAAGGAAGGATGGTTGTTCTTCACCAGAGAGCGCTTTGACTTGCTTTACCCGAGTTATGGAGACACCTACCCCACCTATATGGGTGCCATAGGAATGACCTATGAACAGGGTGGACATGGTCAGGCGGGATTAGGAGTTATGACAGACGAAGGAGAAGAATTAACGCTGGTTGATCGTCTGACCCACCACACCACAACCGCACTGTCTACTGTAGAGATCTCTTCCAAAAATGCCAAGCGACTCAATGAAGAGTTTAAAAAGTTTTTTGAGAATGCTGATCAAAAATACAAGAGCTACGCACTAAGTGGTGATCCTGATCAACTAGAGCGTCTTCAAAATCTATTAGACCGCCATGAGATCCAGTATGAAAAAGCGACAGGTTCCAAGGCATCCGGGTATCACTACAGTACCAAATCCCAGGGGAGCATTGAACTGAACGAGCACAGTATGGTCGTGCATACCGATCAGCCGAAAGGCAAAATGGTGAAGGTATTATTTGAACCCAATACAAGCCTAGCCGATTCACTAACTTATGACATCACAGCCTGGAGTCTACCCTATGCCTATGGATTAAATGCTGTCGCCAGCAGCTCCAGAATAGCCAGTACCATTGACTTTGAGGAAACAGACCAACCACCTGCCTTAAGTGATGCTTACGGTTATGTGTGCAACTGGACCTCTCTAAAGGATGCCCGGTTCCTTGCAGCTTTGCTTCAGGCAGACTTTAAGGTTCGATTTACAGAAAAGCCGTTCCGATCAAACGATCAGGAATTTGATCGTGGATCCTTGATCATCACCAAAGGTGACAACAGGCATAAGACAGCGTTTATCACTGAGTTAAATGATCTTGCCGTTACTTACAAGCAAACCTTGCAAACCATTAACTCCGGGTTCTCACAAACGACACCGGATATTGGTTCTCCGGACATTAAGCTGCTCAATAAGGTTAAGGTTGGAATATTGTCGGGTAAAGGGACCTCATCCTTGAGTTATGGCGCCATCTGGCACTTTTTTGAAACCGAATTACATTATCCTCTGAGCTCAATCAATACCAATGATCTGGAAAGAATCCATCTTCATAAATATCAGGTATTGATCATGCCGGAAGGTTACTACAACAGTGTTCTTAGCGAGTCTGTCCACAACAAACTGAAGGAGTGGGTCTCCGATGGAGGGAAAATCATAGCTGTAGGATCGGCTCTGAGAAGCTTTGCAGGCAAGGAAGGTTACAGTCTTAAATACAAGGAAACCGGTGATCCCGGATCGGACGATCCATTGATTCCTTATGCAGACCGCGAACGTGCCTATGCCAATAACCTGATAACCGGAGCTATTTTTAAAGTAAAACTTGACAACACACATCCACTGGCTTTTGGATATCCTAAAGATTATTTCTCTTTAAAACTTGGTAGTGCGGCCTATGATCTAATGGACAGGGGTTTTAATGTTGGCCACCTCCAGTCTAATGAGGTTTACTCAGGATTTGCAGGTCAAAATACTTTAGCAAAGTTGGATGGCACCCTTGTTTTTGGTGAAGAACGGAAGGGATCGGGAAGTATGGTTTACATGGTAGACAATCCCTTGTTCAGAAGTTTTTGGGATCGTGGAAAACTCTTTCTGGTAAATGCCGTATTCTTTGTGAACCACAATGCCTTTGAATTATAATAACAATTAACAACTTTAATCTAATGTCTCGATTACCTTTATTGTTCATAGCCCTCCTGATTTTCTCCGGATGTCAGGAAGCGCCAAAAAAAACAGCAGATCACCCTGAATTTAACGTTTCCTTTGAATCTTACACACTGGAAAACGGACTCAAAGTAATTCTACACAGCGATCCATCTGATCCGGTTGTAGCGGTTGCGCTGACAGCTCATGTCGGATCGGCAAGGGAAAAGGAAGGACGAACCGGATTTGCTCATTTGTTTGAACACTTGCTCTTTCTTGAATCGGAAAATCTGGGCAAGGGAGGCCTTGATCAAATGAGTGCCCGAATTGGCGGATCGGGCGCCAATGGATCCACCAGTAGAGACCGCACTAATTATTTCCAAACAGTTCCAAAAGACGCTCTGGAAAAGATGATCTGGGCCGAGGCCGATAAACTGGGCTACTTTATCAATACCGTTTCCGAACCGGTACTGGCTAAGGAAAAACAAGTGGTGAAAAATGAAAAACGCCAAGTTGTGGACAACCGTCCCTACGGGCATACGCAGGCAGTGATCAGTGCAAATTTATATCCCAAAGGGCACCCGTACAGTTGGACCGTTATCGGTTCGCTCGAAGATTTACAAAATGCTACACTTCAGGATGTAAAAGATTTCTATAATCGCTGGTATGTTCCTAACAATGTCACCTTAACCATTGCAGGAGATTTTGATGTTGCACAGACCAAGGCATGGGTAAAGAAGTACTTTGAAGAAATTCCAAGGGGGGAGGATATTCCAAGAATGGATAAGCAACCTGTAGTTCTTCAACAAACGAAAAAATTATACTATGAAGATAATTTTGCGCGATTACCTCAGCTCACAATGACCTGGCCCGGGGTTTATCAGTACCACCCCGACTCCTATCCACTAAGCGTTCTCTCTGAGTATTTAAGTCAGGGAAAAAAAGCGCCTTTAAATCAGGTGCTTATTGACGAGGAGCAAGTGACCAGTAATGTGCGCATGGGACAGTACAACTCGGAGATAGCCGGGCAGCTGAGCATTACGGTTACTGCCTTTGACCAGGTAGATCTCGATTCGGTAGCTGTTGGAATTAACAAGGCATTTGAGCAATTTGAAACAGAAGGTATTTCACAGACTGACCTGGACCGCATCAAAGCAGGACAGGAAACGGCGTTCTACAACGGCTTGTCGAGTGTGCTTGGAAAAGGTTTTCAGTTAGCACAATATCAGATATTTGCAAATGACCCCTCATACATTAATGAAGATGTACAGCGCATTCTGGCTGTGACCCCTGAAGATGTCATGCGGGTCTACAGAAAATACGTTAAAGACCAGGCGTTTGTAGCAACCAGTTTTGTACCCAAAGGTCAGGTAGATTTGGCTTTAAATGATTCTGATAAAGCCATTATACCTGAAGAAAAAATAATTGATGGTGCAGAAGAAGAGTTTGATGCCAGCATCGCTGTGGAATACCAGCGCAGCCCATCGTCATTTGATAGAACCATTGAACCACCATATGGTGAAAGCCCTTCCTTAAAAGTACCGGATGTCTGGCAGGAAGCCTTAAGCTCGGGTATAGAGGTCTACGGGATTGAAAACAATGAAGTTCCGCTGGTACAGTTTGAAATGGAAATTCAGGGTGGCCAGCTTATGGAAACTCCTGAAACGCTTGGGTGTGCCAATCTTATGGCGAGGTTGATGACCAAAGGAACCAAGAACAAAACTCCTGAGGAATTAGAGTCAGCCATTGAAGGTCTGGGGGCATCTGTTAACATGTATGCTACTGAGACCAGTATTGTGCTTACCGGAAATACGCTTTCCAGAAATTACGCAGCTACCATGGAACTGGTTAGTGAAATTTTACTGGAACCACGTTGGGATGAAGAGGAATTGGAGCTCTTAAAACAAAGTACCCTGAATAGCTTAAAGGCTCAATCTGCGAGCCCTAACAGTATTGCTTCCAATGAATTTGACAAGCTCGTTTATGCGGAGGGAGAGATTTTAGCCAATAACCGCCTGGGAACAACGCAGACGCTGAATAACTTGACCATAGGAGACCTTCAGAATTACTACAATAAAAACCTCTCGGCCCAACTGACTCATTATTTTGTAGTTGGGGATATTTCAAAAGAGGCTGTTTTAAACGGTCTCAAAAAGGTTAACACGAACTGGAAAACACCTGAACTGGGACTTCCTGAAGTGAAGATGGCCCCTCTGCCCGATACTGCTACCGTTTATTTCTATGATGTACCTAATGCCAAGCAGTCTGTACTCTCATTTGGATACCCTGCTTTAAAAGCCACCGATAAGGATTTCTATCTGGCCAATGTGATGAATTACCGTTTAGGAGGGGGTGGTTTCGCCTCTCAGCTCACACAGGAATTACGTGAGGGTAAAGGTTATACCTATGGTATCCGTTCCCGATTTAGTGGTGACGAGTTCAGTGGTCGCTTCAGTATTGGTAGTGGGGTACGCACTAATGTAACCTACGAAGCCACAGCTTTGGTCAAGGAAATACTGGAAAATTATGGATCTGATTTTTCAGAGAATGATCTTGAGGTGACTAAAAGCTTCAATATTAAAAGTAATGCCAGAGCCTTTGAGACCCTAGGTGCTAAATTAAACATGCTGTCCAATATGAGTCATTTTGATCTTCCTGCAGACTACGCCCTTCAGCGCGAACAACAGGTAAATGATCTCACCGTAGAGCAGGTGAAGGCACTTGCCGAAAAGTATATAAGACCAGATCAGATGATCTATCTGGTGGTTGGGGATGCGGCTACGCAGATTGAAAAACTGGAACGCCTTGGTATGCCCATCGTGATGCTCAACCCAGAACCTCTAAAGCAATAATTCAAATAAAAAATACTATGAAAGCAATTATTATCGCTCTAGTTATGATCATTATGTGTTCGGGATCTGTTGATGCTCAGGAATTAAGTTACTTCTCAGGGTTCTGGTCCACCGAATACTATCAGGACAATCAGAAAATAGATAAAAAGGAATTTGAGTCCCTGTTGGAGGCGGATACCACGGCATTCGAACTGTGGAAAAAACACGAACAACAAATGGTCTATGGTGGTATCTTTGCCATTGCCGAACTTGGTTTGCTCATCTGGACCATAAGTGACTTGTCTAATGATAAAAATGTACTGGGGCCTGCCATAGGCACAATAGGTGCAGCCATTATTTCTGGTATTTTTATTAATAAGGGACTCAAGAAAAAGCGTGATGCGGTTCTGCACTACAATGAAGGGCTAAACCAGAGAACCAGTTTTAAAATTGAGCCGTCTAAAAGTGGACTGGGGATATTACTCACATTTTAAAGCTGTTAAGAGGGTCTGTGATCATACAATACTCACTTTTAAGCGTAAAATCCCCAGGTTTGATCAGCCAAAAAACGATAACTTTACAGATGAAAAAGTAAGATGCCATGAGTTATTATTTCAGTACCACTCTTAAAGATCATGAATTTGATTCGGTCATAGATCAAGTGACAGAAGCTCTAAAGTCAGAAGGCTTTGGTGTTTTAACAGAAATCGATGTAAAAGACACCTTCCAAAAAAAGCTGAATACAGACTTTAGAAACTATCGCATTGTGGGGGCCTGTAATCCTGAGTTTGCCCATAAGGCGATTAGTTATGAAGACAGGATTGGTGTTTTTCTACCCTGCAATGTAATTGTACAGGAACGAGAAAACGGACTTATTGAAGTGTCGGCGGTGGACCCAATTGCCTCGATGAGCCCGGTTAAAAACGAAGCTCTGGGTGAACTGGCCTCAGAAGTCCAGGAACGACTAAAACGCGTTATCGCCCATCTCGGGAACTAGGCAATCTGCTTAAAAGGATGTTCTCGTAAAAACGGATCAATCTTATTTTCCTATCTTTAACTGAATGTAGCTGATTAATCACCAGTACAGTAGTTATTTTAGTTGAGGTATGTAAAGAGCATCAACTACTCTTTTCACTCTAATTGAAATAAACCCATTTACGAACTAAATCAATAGTATTATGAAAAAGCTTGTCTTTGTTCTTTTTGTAGCCCTTTTCTGTTTGATTTCCTATCAATCCTGTAACGATGATGATGACAACCCCAGCGTTGAGATCTGTAATGACGGCGTAGACAATGATGGCGACGGATTTACAGACTGTGAAGATTTTGACTGTAATGACGATGCGGCCTGTGCCAACGAAATTTGTGACGATTTGGTGGATAATGACGGTGATGGGTTTACCGATTGTGATGACTTTGATTGCAATGGTAATCCAGCTTGTGGAGAGACTAACTGTAATGATGGCATGGATAATGACGGTGATGGGTTTACCGATTGTGAGGACAATGACTGTGCCGGTCAGGCTGGGTGCTAAAACTTGTTTATGGCTTCGCATCAAACGTTTGGCTTAAATGGTAAACACCATTAATTATTGCTTGGAATCTTGCATAAAGGCCGACAATAATGAGATATGACAACGGATTTTGCTTCTTTTTAATCTTATCTTGACGTTTTGAAGTGTGCTTACTGCTTCATGCGAGTTATACGGTATTTGTTTATAGCGTTATTGGTATGTAGCACTATTGTGAATGCTCAAACAGAAGAGGACGCTCCGGAAGAGGATGTTTCTGCCAATGCCCAGTTATGGATCGATTATAATATCAGGAACTCCATCAGCGAGAAGCGCTTTTTATCGGCATTTATTGGGTACAGAAGTATCACACCGCATATTTACAACCGGATGGTCTTGGCACCCACCTATCATTTCAAACAGACAAAAGCCTTAAAACTATTTAAGATTAAAACGCCCATCATACACTCCTTTCAATTGGGAGGGGGTTTGTTTTATACCAATTTTTTCGATTCTCCTGATAACTTTGAAATGCGGCTCATGCAGGGGTTTCAAATTTTGACTCCTGAGTTTAAAGGCTTGTATTTAAAGAATTACCTGCGCCTCGAGCAGCGTTTTCAAAAACTACTGGACAATTCCAAATGGGACGCTTCGATGCGATTGAGATACCAGCTATCCACTGTTCTGGAGTGGGAACAGACTGGGCTGCCCTTTTTAAAAGGCTTATACATCCCTTTGAAAGTAGAATTCTTCTTTAACTTCAGTAAGGCCAATCGCAATAATGACCAGATCCGTATTTCACCTGGTATTGGATATAAGTTCAATTCGCTCTGGCGCGCAGAGGTCTCTCTTGGTTATCACAACAGTACGAATACATCAAGTATCCAACAGACCACCAATGATGTAGTGTTGAGGTTACGTGTTTTTAATTCCGGTGACCGAAGCAGTCTCTTTAAAAAGAGTAAGAAAGAACAGATCAAGGACCTTTTGGAAGAATAATCCATGTGAAGTGACCACAATATTTCTTATATTAAAAGTTCTAAACATCAAACGAACAATACATGAAATTAGGTGCCTTTTCAATCAGCCTTGCCGTTAAGGATCTGCAGGCTTCCAAAACCTTTTACGAAACCCTTGGTTTTAGCACATTTGCCGGGAGCAATGAACAAAACTACCTCATCATGAAAAATGAAGATAGCTTAATTGGGCTCTTTCAAGGCATGTTTGAACACAACATCCTCACCTTTAACCCGGGATGGGACCAAAACGCTCAGGCATTAGATCAATTTGATGATGTGCGCGCAATTCAGCAGCATTTAAAAGAAAAGAATATTCATTTGGAGCAGGAGGTTGATGTTGCTTCATCCGGACCCGGAAGCATTGTACTATATGATCCTGATGGCAATACCATTTTAATCGACCAGCATATCTAAATAGGATCCTAGGTTGTATCTTTGCTCAAAAGACAATCCAGTGTCTCAAACCACCGTTATATCCTTTTTTAAATACAGAGGCTTCGAGAATAAGCGCCAGGCGCTGGCGCGTATGGGGAGACCACCAATCGCAGATCAATCCGTTGAAGGTCTGACCTTTTGGAAACCTCTGGGAGTGGGCAGCGGGAATGGTTTTTCCATTTGGCCGGATTTTTCCATGTTTGCGCTTCTAACAGTATTTGATTCTGAAGCTCTTGCAAAGACTTATTTACAGTCGGAGCTCATGGAACCTTATACCAATGACGCCTTAACTTTTGGACATATCCTGATGCATACCATAAAGGCCCATGGCCAGTGGAGTCAGCAAGAGCCCTTTGAGGCCGGCACCAAATTCGATGCCGCTCGTCCGGTAGCTGTGATTACCAGGGCTACCATCAAACCGAAGCTAGCTCATAAATTCTGGCGCTATGTCCCATCGGTTTCCAAGTCTATGAATTCCTATGATGATCTATTGTTTACCAAAGGTATCGGGGAATATCCCATTTTCATGCAAGCTACTTATTCTTTGTGGAGAAATGGTGAGGCCATGATGGACTATGCTTACAAGAATGAAAAGCACGCTGCCATGGTTAAAAAAACCAGGGAATTAGGTTGGTATTCTGAAGAACTATTTTCCCGTTTTCACCCTTTTGAAATTATTGGAGATCTCATCGACCTCCCCGTTTCATTCTAAAATAGTCTTCCTGTCTTGCATTGAGATAATCGAGGACTTTTGTGTAGTAGCTTACAATTTTTTCAGCATTTTCGCGATTTGGATTCTCAATCATAGCCCTCATGTAGGGCATTCTTGAAATATCGAATACCGTTTTATCCTTTTGGTATCTCGTCTGAATCTGTCCTAAGGCCTCTTTTAACGAACCATAGGACATCGCATTAGTTTGGTCAGCTACTTCTTCCTGAAGTGTAACAGAGTTTTCCTTGGGATCTTCATTGGCATTTTCAAGCACTTCGAAGAAATCTGACTTAAACTCAGGATCCAGTTTACTAAGACTTTCCTGAATACTATTTAAAACCCTTTGCATTTTTTCAACCTCTCTTTTTAAATCATTCGTACTTACACCTATCGCCGTCTGAATATAATTGAAAGTTGTATTTTCTGTAGCTTCTGACCAAGCTATTCCAACTATTCGGGGATAATGATTTATACTCATTTTATTCTTAGGAATAGCCATGGCAAAGCCATCTTTATTACCACTTGCCACGATATAGTCACCAACATTGGCCGGTCCAATTACTTTTACAGGAACCTGTCCTAAGAAGGCCACCTGTTCATAATTGTCCATGCTTGCCTTGTCTGGCATTGCCCCACTTACCATTGGGTTCGCCGAAATCACCATGTAATTATCAGGAGATTTAAATCCTTTCGAAATCTTGCCGCCAATAACCCCAACAACGTCACCGTAGGTAAAGATTTCATTTGTATTTGCCTTTTGTAACCACTCGGCATAATCGGCTCCTCCAGACTCAAAGGCGACACCCATATTAATTTCATTGTAGGTGATATAACCCCCCAACTGAATTCCTGCTACCGTCATATCAATAAAACTCCATATAGCATCATCACAATCTCCTGTAATGCAGGCGCCCGCCGCAGCTGTGGCATTAATCCCAAAGCGGATGGCGGCTTTAACCAATTCAAGAGTAAGCTGATAAGCTCCAAAAGCATAACTGCTTAAAAAGTACTGGTTGGCCTCAACATCAGCGGCTTCATCATTTTCATCGGCATCGATGATGTCCCCAATATTTGGAATATCGATGAGGTCATAAATGGCATCCGTCGTGATTTCCACAAGGTTTCTCTTTCCTTCTATTCTTCCCTTGGATTCACCAGAACCGTCCCAAAACGAAATATAATTATTAGACTCGTTAGGTGTATTCGGTGACAATTTAATAGCCATCCCCTGCTGTCCACCAATCAACTGAAATGGATAATCTCCAAATGTATCCTCATTGTCACCCGTTCCATCATAATTAATTACCACTTGATTAAGAAACTCGGAAAAGGAATAGGCAGAAACATCTCCAATTAATTCCGTTTTTCCTACCACATTGAGTGAATTTAAATTGGTTTCTTCAGTTACATCAAGATTCTCAAAATTGCCATTTTTAAAATACGCCTGTCCAATTACATTGAGATCTCCAGTGAGTAAAGTAGGGCTCGCATTATTAACGGTAAGTGCATTGTATAAATTTGTTTCTCCTTCCACATCGAGCGTTGAGGTGGCAATAATTTCCCGATGTTTAACATAAGGAATGTAACTTAGAGTCTGAGTACTAAACAGCAGAAATCCCTGACCATTCCCCAGGTCAATTTTCACCTCTAATCTCTTTTCATCAGCCCAGTAAATATCCTCAAAAAAACCTGGACTATCTGCACTCACTTCTCCTTGACCAATCATAAGATGAATCATACCAAAAGCGTCGGTTCTAGTCTCATGACGCTCCTGATATTCGAGCTGATTAGCCTGTCCGAGAATCGAAAATTGCACTTCAATCTCTTTATTCGGTAAATTATTTGAGGGAATATCCACCCCAGGTATTTCCTGCGGATTATTATCTACTAAAACAGCCTGGTAACTAATTCCATTGGTCTGAGCCGGAAGTGTCCAGGTCAAACAGAATAAGAGTAAATAGATGTAAAAATGTTTCATTGGATCATATGTTTGAGGTTAATAATTACAGTTACAATTAGGAAGTTGTATAATAATGCCAAATCCAAAATGGTGTGCAGTGAAGCTGAGGGATTCTAAATCATTTGGATTTCCTCCATTTGCCAACATGCTACCCCCATAATAATAGGCAGCACTGAAAACAGCTTTTCTACTTATGGGATAAGTCATCATGAGCCCCCCTCTAATAAAAAGATGAGAACTATTGAACTCCTCCTCACCTACCAGATTAAACACCTGATTATTTATGGTTTGATTCCCTCTTAACAGAAACTCATAGGCCGCCGAAGCTTTTGCATAGAATGAAAAATCACGCAATCTCAAGAGTCTAAAATCAACACCTCCTTCAATCCCCAAATAGCTGGTGTCCCACTCAAAAAAATTATCAAGTAACGGATCACTACCAATGGCACCATAACCTATATAAATACCACCCAGGGAAAAGAAAAGGGTTTCATTTTGGTTCAATTGACCTCTATAACCCATTCTAAAAAAGATATCTGACTTGGACCAAATATTTTCTAAGTTGGCACCAGAGGAGTTCGTGTATTGAAAGTTGGAACTAGTTAGTCCAAATTCTGTATACAGCTGCTGACCATTAAGCATTATTGTAAAGAACAGGTTGACCAAAAGTAAAAGGGATCGCATATTCTAATCTTTGATTAGTTTAGCGATAAGCGTCTTGGGCCCCATGTCAATCTTTATGAGATAGGCACCTTTAGACAAATAACTAAAGTTCAATGCTAATTCGTCTGTAGGACTATAGGTATTAGACATAAGCTGACGACCAAAGAGGTCATACAGACGAACTTGCAAATCATCATATATGATATCCTCAAACCTTACGGTAACCTGCTGATTAAAGGGGTTTGGAAAAATAATACCATTAAGTACTCTAGTGCTATTATCGTTAAGTTGATTAGGGTCGATCGGTTGAAGAAATCCCTGTCTAAGGGCAAACTGCTGAGACTGCTTTACACCAATCACGCTTTCCTGGCCAATACTTTGTTGCAAAAAATAGCTCGTTGCATCTCCATAGACAAAATGACTACTTCCTTGTATGCCCAGAGATTCACGCTTCAAAATTTGAGCATTTAGCACTCCTCCTGTTAATATAAGTAACAGAATTGCCCGGATTATTAATGACATATACTTCAGTTTTGTTGAAGCGAAGGTAGACGGGAAAGGCTATGATTAAAAGGAAAAAGTCCGATGTCCACCTTTTGTCCACAGCAATAAAATCTCTATTAGAACCAAAATTTCCATCTTTATAAGAGGTAGACAATTAAGATTATTAAAATGTTACATACCTGATTTTCAATTTTTTATATATTGCAATTGATCTTATCTTGATAAGAAAAAATATTTCATAGCCATGATCACCCTATTCAATGACATACTTTCTGTCCACATTTTAAACAAATTCATTCTAAGTTCTAAAAAGGTGGACATTCGTCCGGCCATAATCGTTGGGTTTCTAATAGTCTCGCTTTCAAATTGGAGCCAATCAGATAGCAAACAGGATAGTCTGATTGCTGTTTACGAACAACTAGAAGATGGGATTCCAAAGATTAAAACACTTGAGGAACTATTTTATAAGAACGTATATAACGATCCAAAGAAAGGAGAGAACTATGCCCGATTGAGCGAGACACTTTGTAAAAAACTAAATAATGTTGAAGGCTATGGTGTAGCTATTTTTCATATTGGAGTTAGCCTTCAACTCCAATCCAAACTAGATTCAGCTATGGTTTACTACAATAAGGGCCTAAAGTATTTTGAAGAAAATGAGTTTCCTGGAAAATATGCTACAGTATTGGGAACCATGGCAGATATTGAAAGAAGAAGACAAAATTATGCGACAGCTCTTGCATATTTAAAAGAAGCGGTAAAATCACATCAAGACCTCAACGATCAATTAAGAGCCGGGGTAAGCGTAGGCGATATTGGGAATGTCTATTACGATTTGGGGAATTATCAGTTGGCATTCGAAAAAACTTTAGAGGCTCTTAAAGTCCTCGATACAGTACAAAAAGAACCATGGCGTAAGGCGGATCTAAAAAGACAAATCGGCAGAATTGAATATGCTCGTGAAAACTACTCGTCCTCAATCCGTTATCTGAAAGATGCACTCAAACTTTACGAGGAAACCGATGACAACGTATGGCAAGCATATACCTTAAATGATATTGCCAACTCCTACTATGATTCCGATAGCCTGGACACCGCTATAAATTATTACAATAAAGCCCTGGAACTCGCTGAACAATATGAACTGTTGGATACCCAGGCTAATGTCTGGTCGAATTTGGGTGGAATCAATACTATCAAGGAAAATTTTGATCTTGCCAGAGATCAGATCAACAAGGCCTTAGCCTTTAATCAACAAAACAAAGATCTACAAAGTGTATTGCACAACTACCTTTCGCTTAGCCAATTGGAACTTAAATCCAAAAATCGTAAAGAAGCACTTCAACTGGCCAACAGGGGCATTAAACTTTCAGATTCAATCAAAGCTCCAAATCTAAAAAAGTCTTTTTTTTATCAGCGATCCGATATTTATAAAGAGCAAAAAAAGTTTAAAAAGGCTTATGATAATCTTTCGTCTTTTGTTGTACTAAACGACAGTTTAAATAAGGTAAATAATGCCAAACAAATTGATGAGCTAAAGATTATTTACGAAACCGAACAAAAAGAAAAAGAACTCATCATTCAGCAAAAGGAAATTATTCTTCTAAAAGAACGTCAGCAAAAAGCTGAAATTCAGAAATGGTTTATCATTATTACAGCATTGGGTATTCTAGCGTTTGCAATAGCTGTTATCTATGGTCTGAGGCAAAAAATGCAAGGGAATAAACTTATACGAGAACAACTGGACAAGGATTTAGAGTTTAAAGAAAAAGAGTTAACTACCCATGCTTTACACCTAGCTCATAAAAACGAAATTCTCTTGGATCTTAAAAAACAACTTAAGGATTTAAAATCTAAAGGAACCAATTCATATCAGTACCAAAAGATTATCAATAACATCAATCTGGATATCAATAATGACAACAACTGGCAGCAATTTCGTTCATACTTCGAAGAAGTCCACAAGGATTTTAACGCTAATATCCTAAAAACCTATCCAGAGGTAAGTAATAATGATCTCAGATTGATGTCCTTATTAAAAATGAATTTATCAAGTAAGGAGATCGCCAATATTTTAAATATCTCCATGGAAGGTGTCAAGAAAGCCCGATATCGTCTACGTAAAAAGCTAAATCTGTCCACAGAAGAGTCCCTTCAAGAATTAGTTATAGAGCTGTAATTCTGCATTTTACATATTTAAGTCCACCTTTTGTCTTTAGTCCCAAAGGCCTGGTCCACTTATTGTCCACAGCCTTATATTTTTCTCTCATTGCCAGGTATGTAGGTTTGGCTTGTCATTATCTAATGGCAAGCAGTTTTGTGGTGTCTTGCGCTGGCTAGGCTGCAGACTTCCAGCCGCAAGTCGCTCACAAAACAACAGATTAACCACAAAACAATACTATTATGAAATTTTCAATTAAGTTTTATTTTGCCCTTCTTCTTGTTTCAAGTTGTTTGAATTCCTGTAGTGAAGACGAAGATGGATTTACACCAAGTGCTTCCGATATTGCTATTACAATTGATGAAAACCCAAGCAGTGGCGAGTCCATAGGGACAGTAGCCACAAATCTAACAGGCACCTTGGTCTACAGCGTTACATCACAGAGTGCAGAAAATGCCTTAACTATTAATAGTTCTACTGGAGAACTAACTATTGATGATCCCTCAAAGTTTAATTATGAAGAAAACATGAGCATAGAAGCAACAGTATCGGTTACTAATTCTGAACAAATTGCCACATCCAGTATTATGGTATCACTTAATGATGTCGATGATATATGGTTCTTTTTAAGCTCTTCAAGAGATGACTATCTCAATGCCGAAAATAATAGCTGGATTATGATTACCGCAAGCGAGTACAATGCGCTTTCCGAAAACCTTATGGAAACAACACGCTGTGGAACTTCAGAAGACGAATTTAACTCATCGGGATTTTTTTCATCTGGCGGAGGAAATAACACGTGGTCCAATGACAATAATAAAACCATACCTGCCAATAGTTATTTGATTGCCTTTAAAGTCAACTCCTGGAGCAACAATGCTGCCAGCAGTTCTGTGAAAATATCTACAGGGGATGCTACAGGGCCTTTTATGAGCGTCGGGCCTAATCTACCGCAACACAATAGTGGAAATATCTACTTTGTTTATAAGGGATCCAATACAACCACCTCGAGCGAAGGGTATTTAGGGTATTTTGCATCCGTAGCAATCGGTGCTAAATCTTATTCTAATTCGGTGTTTAGACTTGGAACCGGTAATGCTGAGACCTTAACGGATGTAGGTAGCGGATTCGTCATTCTTTTTCAAGGCATAAGCTCAACTATAAAACAATGGGACTAATTTTATTAATCCCATTAATTAATTAGGATGCGAAAAAACAGGCTTTCGCCTGTTTTTTTTTATGTAATTACTTTCCCGTATAGATCAAAGTCCTCAGCCTCTATAATTTTTACCTGATAGTAATCTCCTGTTTTCAAATAGGTATCCTCAGCAGAGATTAACACCTCATTGTCTACATCAGGCGAGTCAAATTCGGTCCTGCCCACAAAGTAGTTACCCTCCTTTCTATCGACGACCACCTTAAACTCCTTGCCAATTTTTAGCTGATTCAGTTCCCAGGAGATTTGAGATTGAATTTCCATGATCTCGTTGGCCCTCTGAATTTTTACATCCTCGGGGACATTGTCCTCCAGATTATAAGCATGAGTATTCTCCTCATGAGAATAGGTAAAACAGCCCAGCCGTTCAAAACGCATCTCCTGTACCCAATTCTTCAGAGTTTGAAAGTCTTCTTCCGTTTCGCCGGGATATCCAACGATTAGCGTGGTTCTTATAGCCATCTCCGGTACCATTTTTCTGAATTGCTCTAATAATTTGGTGGTTTTAGCCTTAGTGGTACCGCGACGCATACTTTTTAAAATCGAGTCCGATATGTGCTGAAGTGGAATGTCCAGGTAGTTACAGACTTTTGGTTCTTCCCTCATGACCTGAAGTACATCCAATGGAAATCCGGTAGGAAAGGCGTAATGCAGCCGTATCCATTCAATTCCCTCCACCTGAACTAACTTTTTTAATAATTCAGCCAGGTTTCTTTTTTTGTATATATCCAGACCGTAGTAAGTTAAATCCTGGGCGATCAGAATCAGTTCCTTCACCCCGCTGGCCGCCAGCTTTTCAGCCTCAACCACCAAATCTTCCATTGGGGTGCTGCGATGCTTACCACGCATCAGTGGAATGGCACAAAAACTACAGGGGCGATCGCAACCCTCCGCAATTTTCAGATAGGCATAGTTCTTTGGTGTCGTCGTAAGCCGTTCTCCAATGAGTTCGTGCTTGTAATCGGCTCCAAGAGCCTTCAACAGTGAGGGCAATTCTGTGGTTCCGAAGTATTGGTCCACATTAGGTATCTCACGTTCCAGATCCGGTTTATAGCGTTCACTGAGGCAGCCGGTTACAAAAACCTTATCAACAACACCCTCCTCCTTCTTCTGCATGAACTCCAGAATGGTATTCACACTTTCCTCCTTGGCGTTATTGATGAAGCCACAGGTGTTGATGACCACTACATTACCTTCTTCCTCGTGGACAACCTCTTTACCATTGGCCTTTAACTGACCCATGAGCACCTCGGAATCATAGATGTTTTTGCTGCATCCAAGGGTAACCACATTGATCTTGTTCTTTTTTAAGGTTTTGGTTCTCATACTGCTATTCCATGTTTGAAGACCGCTGAAGAGCGGTCTTTAAAGTCAGCAAAGATACACAATGAGTCTATAGCATACTGTAATATTAAACCTTTTGTAAATTTATCCGGTCTAAGTACTAATCGTCACATATTAAATGAAACTTCGTCTATTCATTCATTATCTCCTTTTAGGGACCCTTAGCCTGGCATGTTCCACTAATGATAAGGTGTCTGACAGTATTCCTGATGATGCCGTTCTCGAGATGTACTTTCCACCAAAGGGTTCCAACAGCTGGGAAACCCTATCGCTGACAAGATTGGAATGGAATGAGCCTGCACTCGATCCCTTATTAGAATTTCTCGAAAACAGCAATACCTCCACCTTTATCATTCTTTATAAAGGTAGAATTGTAGTAGAACAGTATTTTAATGGTGCCACCTCCAGTAGTAATCTACCCTGGTTTTCAGCCGGTAAAACACTCACTGCCTTCATGGTGGGTATAGCTCGGAAAGACGGGTTTTTAAATTTGTCCGATCCGTCCTCAGAATTTCTTGGCAGCGGGTGGAGCAGTTTGACCCCTCAGCAGGAAGAGGCAATTTCCATCGTTCATCATCTGAATATGACCACCGGACTGGATTACTCTGGAAATGGTTTTTGCACAGATCCCGAATGCTTGCAATACCTCCATCCACCCGGTGACTTTTGGTATTACCACAATGCGCCATACACCCTGCTTCAGGACATCGTCAGTGCTGCTTCGGGTGAAAGCTTTAACTCCTATTTTGATGAAACCCTAAGCAGTCCTATTGGTATGCAGGGCCAATGGATCCCCTCCGGTTACAACAAGTTTTATTTCAGTAATGCCAGAAGCATGGCACGCTTTGGCCTGCTTTGCCTTAACATCGGTGTCTGGGACGGCACAGTCATTCTGAATGATCAGCAATACTTTACGGAGATGACCACTCCCTCCCAACAACTGAATAGAGCATACGGATACCTCTGGTGGCTAAATGGCATGTCTAATTTCAGAGTGCCGGGTTCAGTTGAGCAATTCAGTGGAGCCCTTATTCCTAATGCACCAGATGACCTCATAGCAGGCCTGGGAGCCAATGACCAAAAACTCTACATCGTCCCAAGCCGAGAACTGGTGATTGTACGTCAGGGTGGTGATGGTGGTGAGGTCTTACTTGGACCTTCTAGCTATGACAACCAGCTATGGTCTTATCTGTCCGATCTTATTAATTAAAACCCTCAGGTGCTCTTCTGTGATTTGTAGCCTTTTCATAAGTGTACGCCCATTCTAAGAGTTGCTTTTCGCGAAGCCTCTTTGAAATAATGGTCAACCCCTTTGGCTCTCCTTTTTCTGTATAGCCCATGGGAACGGTAATGGCGGGGTATTCGGCCACCGCTGCAAATCCTGCGTGATAGTTATTAATGGACAAAAAACCATCAAGCTGTTCAAGTTGCATTGGGTCGTTAAAGTACTTTAATCCATTGGTTTTCAAAGTATCCTTAATGCGTTCCAGGTCTTCGTCAGTTCCCATATCGGCCATGATACCTCTGAAGAGGCGCTGACCATAAGGCATGGTCGATACACTATCGGCCATATTGAAAGCGACAAAATCAGAAACACTTTTCTGAGGAATGGAGTCATTGGCAAAATTCTCCATATACTTTGGTAAGTCTCTTTTCATATCGAGATTGAGCAATCTGATAAAATTGGGAAGTCCGATCTCAATCTCATCGATTTCAATGACCTCGGCACCCAGCTTTTTCAGATCGTTCACAGCCAGCACGAACAAGCTGTCTTCCATTAATCGCTTTGGAGCACCAAAGCGCTTACCTTGTAAGCTGGATTCAGACAGATCGGAATAATAAAAGCCCTCACTCCAAAGAATCATAAACGCCTTATCATCCGCCTCATCCTCACCAAAGGCAGCGTCCAGAACAATCGCATTGTCCGTTACATTTTTAGTGATGGGGCCTGCCGTATCCAGGGTAGAAGAAATAGGCACAATACCAGATCTGCTCAATAGACCTACGGTAGGTTTTAATCCCACTGCCGAATTCTGAGAACTGGGGGAAAGAATGGATCCGGACGTTTCACTACCTATAGCTGCCACACAAAAATTCGCTGCCACAGCCACGGCACTTCCAGAACTAGACCCGCCTGTATCGAATATGCGACGTCCGTATGGATTAAGCGTTTGACCACCAACAGCACTGTAGCCGCTGGGGCAGTCACCACAGAAAAAGTAGGCCCACTCACTTAAGTTGGCCTTTCCCAATATAAGTGCTCCTTTACTCTTTAGTTTGGTGACTATAAAGGCATCTTCCGTTTCATTGTTCTTAAGCGCTACAGCTCCGGCTGTTGTGGCCATTCCTGAAGCATCAATGTTGTCCTTAAGTAGGATAGGCATTCCAAAGATGGGGTGCTGCTTAGAGCTTTTGTTTTTGTCTGCTGCAGTGGCTTGCTTAATGATTTCCGGATTGATGGAAATGACCGAGTTCAGAGACAAGTCATTTTCACGGTCAAAAGCTCTGATTCGAAATAAATAAAACTTAGCCAGCTCCTCGTAACTCAGATTTCCGATCGCGATAGAGTTTTGCAATGATGGAATATCCTGTTCCAGAATCATGGACTTCAGTCGATCATGGTCCGATTGAGTGAAGTCTTCCATTTGTGGACCAACGAGTTCCCAGATCTCTGCTTTGGTCAGATGCTCGGAATCCAGAACTTTAAATTCCCTGAAATCTTTTGAAGAAATGTCCTGAAGACCCTCCTCCGATTGGACCTCGGTATTATCGGACTGGATCTCCACCTCCTCGGAAAGAGATTCGGTGTTATCCACATCGGACCTGGTCGTTTGTTTGCAGGAAAAAACTAATAACGTAATAAATACTAGTGCTAAAGAACGCTTCATGGTTGGTGTTTATATTTTCACTAAAAATACAAAACCAGGGATATAATAAAAAAGTGTTTAGAACTATACGTTAAAAAAGGAGTCTACGAACTCGTATTTGTTAAATACCTGGAGGTCCTCAATGCCCTCACCAACGCCAATATACTTGACCGGTATCTGAAACTGATCGCTGATACCAATCACGACACCCCCTTTGGCAGTCCCATCCAATTTAGTGACTGCAAGTGCATTGACTTCGGTAGCCGCTGTAAACTGTTTGGCCTGTTCAAAAGCATTTTGACCGGTGGATCCGTCGAGTACCAGCAATACTTCATGAGGAGCATCCTCTACTACCTTTTGCATCACTCGCTTTACCTTAGTGAGCTCGTTCATAAGGTTCACCTTATTGTGCAATCGTCCTGCCGTATCGATAATCACCACATCTGCATTTTGTGTTACGGCGCTTTGTAAGGTATCAAAAGCAACAGAGGCCGGGTCGCTTCCCATTTTTTGTTTTACGATTGGTACACCTACACGATCTGCCCATACCTGAAGCTGATCAATGGCTGCAGCTCTGAAGGTATCTGCTGCACCCAGCACCACGTTCATGCCTTGGTTCTTAAACTGATGGGCCAGTTTACCAATGGTGGTAGTTTTCCCTACTCCATTGACTCCCACTACCATTATAACATACGGCTTTGAACCGGAAGGAATGGCAATTTCCGCGGCTTCTCCTGTATTGGTCTCAGAAAGCAAGCCTGCGATCTCCTCTCTTAATATCTGATTGAGTTCGGAAGTACCCAGGTATTTATCCCTGGCCACACGTTCTTCAATACGCTCGATAATTTTTAAAGTAGTATTGACCCCTACATCGCTCGTAACCAATACTTCTTCCAAGTTATCTAAAACATCATCATCTACCTTAGACTTCCCGGCTACGGCTTTATTGAGTTTGGTAAAGAAAGAAGTTTTTGATTTTTCAAGCCCTTTATCGAGGGTTTCTTTCTTTTCCGAGGAAAATATTTTCTTGAACAGACTCATGATTCTAATTTACTTGTGAATGGCAAAAGATGTGCCGCATTGCGAAGCCTGAAATAGTGGCAGCAATGCGTTCAAATATAGACATAAAAAAACTGCTTTCAAACGAAAGCAGTCTGGTCTCATTTTATGTTGTATCTCCCTATTTTTTAGCCAAAAAGTCGTTGACATATTCTGGTGCCATTACCGACTCTACGAAGACGTAAGCACCTGTCTTAGGAGACTTTACCATCTTAATAGCCTTAGTCAAACGCTTGGATCCTGTTTGTAAAGATGCTACTGATTTCTTTGCCATGATTTCCTGTTTTTAGTGTCTTACTTAATTTCTTTATGTACCGTCATCTTTTTCAAAATCGGATTGAATTTTTTGATTTCAAGACGCTCTGGTGTATTTTTTTTATTCTTTGTTGTAATGTATCTCGACGTTCCAGGCATACCAGACTCTTTGCGCTCTGTCCACGCTAAAATCACCTGTACTCTAT
>CAWZYX010000042.1:0-23069 GCA_963966315.1 uncultured Winogradskyella sp.
TTAATTTTTTTCAAAAAAGTCCGGCTACAGTTGAATGGATTTTACTTAGTGGCTGGTTTGATTCTGTCGTTAAGGGACATACCAATACTGTTGTCGGGGAGTTTTTCAATCACGATCATATCGAGGTTCTGCCGGTCTAAGAGATGTCAGGAGGCATATAAGTTGCGCGCTGCCTCGTTAATATCTCCCGAGGAGGATAGAATGAATTTTGATTTTACAGGGCTGTTAATTATTCGGTCCGTGTACAATAGGATCCCGACATTGAGACTGTGAAATTGCTTCAGGTCTTCTTCGATATTTTCAGATATAATTGTTTTGGTGGAAGGGGCGTAGTGCCGTTCCAGCATACCGGGAGCTTGTGGCAGCACCTCATTGTGGGTGGTGAGCCTGACGTTGCCAATCAGATCTTCTATGTCTTCTATGGATACAGAACCCAGTCTGTAAACAACAGGTTGCTCTCCCTCAAAACCTACAATGGTTGATTCTATTCCTTTCTGACAAGGTCCACCGTCCAGCACCATTTTGATCTTTGATCCAAAATAACGCTCAACATGCTCAGCTGTTGTTGGACTAATACTGCCGAATGGATTCGCACTAGGAGCGGCTAGCGGAAAGTCCAGTGATTGCAGTAATTGAAGGGTTAAAGGGTGGTCAGGTATCCTCACGGCCACCGTCTCTTTTCCGGCAGTGATCAGATCAGGAACGGAAGCTTTCTTTTTTAGTACCAATGTCAGTGGGCCTGGCCAGAATGTATGCGCCAGTAATTTTGCTTTTTCGGGTACCTGAGCAACAACTGCGTTGAGCGCATCGGCATGTGGAATATGAACAATAAGTGGGTTAAAAAAGGGTCGCTCTTTTGTTGCAAAGATAGACCTGATGGCTTTTTCACTGAAGATGTTCCCGGCCAATCCGTATACAGTCTCTGTAGGTATGGCAACCAGTTCTTCGTTCTGAAGAAGGGAAATAGCTTTTTCTAGATCCTTGGAGATGATGGACATGGTCTGTGTGTTAATGCGCTTCCAGCCAATTATCACCTGTATCCATGTCCACAACAAGAGGAACGGATAATTGATAGGCGTTTTCCATTTCGGATTTGATCATCTTTTGCAGGGGTTCCAGTTCCGGTTTGTACGCATCAAACACCAGTTCATCATGCACCTGAAGTAACATCTTTGATTTAAAGGCACCCTCCCGGAGTTTATTGTGAATGTTGATCATGGCAATTTTAATGATGTCTGCAGCACTCCCCTGAATAGGAGCATTCACCGCATTGCGTTCGGCTCCTCCTCTTACTACTGCATTTTTGGAATTGATGTCCTTTAGATAGCGACGCCTACCCAAAACGGTCTGAACATAACCGTGATCTCGGGCAAAATCGACCTGCTTGCCGATGTAATTTTTAAGTTTTGGATAGGTGGCATAGTAGGTATCTATCAGATCCTTAGCTTCAGAACGCGACAGATCTGTTTGATTGCTTAATCCAAAGGCCGATACCCCGTAGATGATCCCAAAATTCACTGTTTTAGCGTTGCTACGCTGCTCGCGGGTTACCTCGGTAATGGGCACGTTAAATACTTTAGAGGCGGTGGACGCATGAATATCCTCTCCGCGCTTAAAGGCCTCGATCATGGTTTCTTCTTCGCTAAGTGCCGCAATAATTCGCAACTCAATCTGAGAATAATCAGCAGCAAGCAGCTTGTAATCCTTACTTCTGGGTATAAATGCTTTTCTCACCTGTCTTCCCCTCTCGGTGCGAATGGGAATGTTTTGTAAATTAGGGTTGTTACTGCTCAATCGACCCGTAGCAGCCACTGTTTGCATATAGTCGGTATGAACGCGACCAGTGCTA
Source organism: uncultured Winogradskyella sp. (assembly GCA_963966315.1). Taxonomy (GTDB): domain Bacteria; phylum Bacteroidota; class Bacteroidia; order Flavobacteriales; family Flavobacteriaceae; genus Winogradskyella_A. The sequence goes on from CAWZYX010000042.1 coordinate 1,850, forward strand.
GGTTCTACCTGATGTGGAAGGGCGTCGACATAGGTGCTTTTTAGCTTGCTCAGCCCACGGTATTCCAAAATATCGCGAATGATCTTATGGTCTTTTGCAAGGTAGCTCAATACATCTTCAGCAGTGGAGTACTGACCTGTTTTGGTCTTTTTTGGTTTGTCCACCAGTTTTAGTTTCTCAAAGAGGATGACTCCCAATTGTTTTGGTGAGGCAATATTAAATTCTTCGCCGGCAGCCTCATAAATCGCTTTTTCCAACTTGGCAATATCTTCATCAAGCGCTTTGGAGAGGGATTTGAGAAAATTCAGATCCAGGTTGATCCCTTCCAGTTCCATGGCTGCCAGGACACGCAGCAGTGGTAATTCGATATTTTCGAACAAGGACTGGGTATTGGCCTCCCCCAGTTCTTTTTTGAAATGTTCTTTCAATTGCAGGGTGATGTCCGCATCCTCAACCGCGTATTCCGTTTGCTGTTCCAGTGGCACTTGCCTCATGGATAACTGATTCTTTCCTTTTTTTCCAATCAAAGTGGTAATGGATACGGGGGTGTAGTTGAGGTAGGTCTCAGCCAGAACATCCATGTTATGACGCATATCAGGATTGATGAGGTAATGCGCCAACATGGTATCGAACAGTTGTCCTTTTACTTCGACCTTGTATTTGGCAAGTACCTTGATGTCGTATTTTAAATTTTGTCCAATCTTCTCGATGTCCTCATTTTCAAAGAAGGGACGCAGTATTTCGATGAGTGCCTGAGCCTCGTCTCTGTCCTCTGGAAATGGCACATAAAATCCCTTAGCGGGTTCCCATGAAAAAGCAATTCCAACCAACTCCGCCTCCAAAGGATTGATACTGGTGGTTTCGGTATCAAAACAAACAGCCTTTTGTTTTAGCAGATTTTTGAGAAATAATCCCATAGCCATGGACCCTTCAATAATCTGATAAAAATGTGGAGTATTGTCAATGGTGTTTCTTTGGTATTCACGGTTAGTTCCGGAGTCTGTTGAACCGTTATTGTCAAACAAAGAAAACTGTCCCGCACCTGCACTGTTTGAGGAAGAGGACGCATCTGAAGAGATACTCTTGGATGCCCCATTACTCTTTGTTGCCTCTTTGGTGGGCGAAGTGTTCTCCGGCTCTCCAGAAAATGTTTTTAAAAAGTTGTCGGTAAGCCTCCTGAATTCGAGATCCTGAAAGATCTGCTTCACCTTTTCAACATCGGGATGGTCGAGCTCGAAATCTTTCGCGTCAAAGGTCACCGGAACATCCAGCATGATGCGTGCCAACTCCTTTGAGAGCCGACCCAATTCGGCATTGGCTTCCACCTTTTCTTTCATCTTACCCTTTAACTGATCGGTATTGGACAACAGGCCTTCCATACTGCCAAACTGGTTGATGAATTTCTTAGCTGTTTTTTCACCAACACCAGGCAACCCCGGGATGTTATCTGAAGAGTCCCCCATCATACCCAGAAAGTCAATAACCTGCTCTGGTCTCTCTACTTCGAATTTTTTTTGCACTTCTGGAATCCCCCAGGTTTCATATCCCCCCCCAAAAGAATTGGGTTTGTACATGAATATATGATCGGTGACCAGTTGTGCAAAGTCTTTATCAGGGGTAACCATGAACACCTGATAGCCTTCGCTCTGAGCCTGTCGGGAGAGTGTACCGATGATATCGTCGGCCTCATATCCCTCCTTTTCGATGATGGGGATGTGCATGGCTTTTAAGATATCGTGGATATAGGGGATGGCTGTTCTTATACCTTCAGGCGTTTCGTCCCTATTGGCTTTATATTCAGTGTATAATTCTACCCGATCGGCGCTTCCGCCTTTGTCGAAGCATACCGCCAGGTGATCTGGTCGTTCCCGCTTGATGACGTCCAGGAGCGAATTCATAAAACCCATTATGGCGGAGGTATCCTCGCCTTTTGAATTAATTCTGGGGTTCTTTATAAAAGCGTAATAACCTCTGAAAATAAGGGCATAGGCATCGACTAAAAAGAGCCTTTTCTGATCTGACATGTCGTGCGGATGTTTTAAAGTTATAAAACTACAAAACTAATTAGAGCTGCTGATGAAAAAAAAGGGCATAAAAAAACCCGAAGTACACTTCGGGTTAATCTGGGGTTTACTTGCTTAGCAAATCTTAACAGTTTTTACTTTTATATTGAGGCTTCTTCGGTATGCCTTAATACTAATGATCTCGTTGCTCTTTTTGTGATTAAGCTTTAAGACTTTTTTTTGCATCTTCGATGCAGAATTGGTCTTATCTATGTCCAGTACTGCTTCCTTATTTTGATTCAAGGTATTGCTATTTTCTTTTGATGGTTTTTGATCTTGACCATAAGTCATCGTTGAGAAACCAAAAAGGATCGCAAATAACAATACTGACCGATATTTCAGAGGGATGTTTTTCATATCGTTGATAAAGGTCTTGCATTTACTCCTTTGTTGAAATTTTTTCAGACGAAGACCCATGATCTCTGGATAATCGGGATTTTTTTTCCTAAAACACCGATGAAATGCATTAATTTAGCCATGATCATCCCGTGATAAAACAGTAGAAACAGGCGTGATCATTGAATCATTTTTCGCATGAACCATCCATATTTAAAATCTTTTACCAGACAAAAGGACTACCAGATCCAAAAAGGTCAGCTCTCTTACAAAGAGCGCATTCAAATGCTGAATAAACTGCAAAGCGCCATAGAGCACAGCTACAGAGAAGATATAATTACTGCCCTTTCAAAGGACCTTGGGAAACCGCGCATTGAATCTGAGTTAACGGAAATTTATCAAATACTCGGGACGATCAAACATGCGAAACGTCACTTACATCGTTGGATGCGACCCCAGAAAGTAAAGACCCCAATAGCCATGCTGGGTGCCTCATCCCAATACATTCACGAACCAAAGGGAGTTGTTTTGATCGTATCGCCATGGAATTTTCCGTTCAATCTAACCTTTGGTCCTTTAGCATCAGCTCTTGCGGCAGGAAATTCTGTTATAATTAAACCTTCAGAAATGACGCCCCACTCTTCTGCCTTAATGGAAAAGATGGTGAATGACCTGTTTCGAGGAGAAGAGGTACTGCTTTTTCAGGGAGGTGTAGACACTTCAACGGCCTTGTTGGAATTACCGTTTAATCATATCTTTTTTACCGGATCCCCGGCAGTTGGCAAAATAGTGATGAAGGCAGCTGCCAGACACCTTGCTTCTGTGACTTTGGAACTGGGAGGGAAGTCTCCTACAATCGTAGACGACTCTGCCAACCTGGAGGCGGCGGCCAAAAAGATCATCTGGGCCAAATCTTTGAATTGTGGTCAAATCTGTGTCGCTCCTGATTACCTGCTGATAGATGAAAAAGTCAAGTCTCCTTTTATGGAACATTGCAAAAAATGGCTGGTGCATTACTATGGCGAGGATCCCGAAACATCAGAGTCCTATGGACGTATTGTTACAGATCGTCACTTCAGGCGTTTGCAATCTCAGCTGGAGGAAGCTATGAAAATGGATGCGCGAGTCCTTGTTGGAGGAGAAACAGATGCCTCTAATAGATACATCAGCCCAACCATTATTGAGAACGTAGATAAAGAGTCAACATTGCTTCAGGAAGAGATCTTTGGCCCTTTATTACCTGTACTTACCTATTCCAACATCGAAGAGGTGATTGACTATGTGAATTCAAAAGAGCGACCATTGGCCTTGTACATTTACAGTAAGAATAAGAAGAACATCAGACACATCATTAAAAACACAAAAGCAGGGAGTACAGTGATCAACAATAGTAATATTCACTACGGGAATCACGAGTTGCCCTTTGGTGGTATCAATAACAGTGGTATTGGGAAGTCTCATGGATTTTTTGGCTTTAAAGCATTTAGTAACGAGCGGGCCATAATGAAGCAGCACAGCTTTGGAATTACAGAATTGTTGTTTCCACCCTATACAGGTTTTAAAGAAAAAGTAGCCGCTCTGACGGTCAAATGGTTTTAGGACTCCTTATTAAAAAAATCCGCTTGGATCTGCTCATTCACCCCATTCTGAAACCTGGTCATACTGAAATACTGGTGAATTGAGTAACAACCGGTTTCTCCTTTTTTGTTAATCGCTATGTATCCAACCTGAAAATTTTTGAAGTTGCTATTGGGTTTCTTAACGATCCTGCCAATGGCTTCCTCACAGGCCTCCTGAGGAGACTTACCTTGCCTCATCAGCTCAACGACCAGAAAACTACCAACTGTTTTTACCACTTCTTCACCCAAACCTGTAGCAACGGCGCCTCCAATTTCATTATCGACAAACAGACCAGATCCGATAATGGGGGAATCTCCGACCCTACCAGCCATTTTATAGGCCAGGCCACTGGTGGTACAGGCTCCGGAAATATTGCCCTTCTGATCGATAGCCAACATCCCAATGGTGTCGTGGTTTTCGATATTGATAATAGGTTCGTATTTGGCCTCCACTTTCCATTTTTCCCAGGCTTCTTTTGAGGCTTCAGTTAAAAGGTCATCGGGTTGAAAACCTTGTTCGATCGCAAACTGTTTTGCTCCCTCTCCGGCAAGCATTACGTGAGGTGTATCTTCCATGACCTTGCGAGCCACTGATACTGCGTGAGTGATATCCTTTAAATACACCACCGCCCCACAATTTCCATTCTGGTCCATGATACAGGCATCGAGAGTGACGTTACCATCTCTGTCCGGCAAACCACCCTTACCGACGGACTGCCCTTTTTCGTTAGCCTCTTCCACCATGCAGCCCTGTTCTACTGCATCCAGAGCGGAACCTCCGTGTTCAATCACTTCCATCGCTTTGCTGGTGGCTTCTTCAACATGCCAGGTAGCAACCACCACCGGAATGGCGGGAGCAGTGCTGTCGGCAAGGGGAATAGACTGCTCATTTTTTGTGTCCTTTACCGATTCGCTGCAACTGCTTAGAGAGGTTCCCAGGGCTAATCCGGCACCACCCAGGGTTGTATTTCTTAAAAATAACCGTCTTTTCATTGATACATGTTTTTGAAGAGATTAATATTCAACGCCCTGTTTGTCCAGTACCATTTTGGTTCGATACGCATAGAACAGCAGGTAAACGAAACAGGCCACGGCTATCCAGTAAGATACCTGAATATTAAACACGTCGGCCAATTTGCCCTGAACCGGTGGAATGATGGCACCACCAAGAATCATCATGATTAGAAAGGCAGAGCCTTGTGAAGTGTATTTCCCAAGCCCTGCAATACTTAGGGTGAATATACATGGCCACATGATGGAACAGAACAAGCCACCCGAAAGAAAGGCAAATAAAGCGACGTTTCCGAAAGAAAACAACCCAATGAGCATTCCCAGAATGCCGAGTAGACTAAAGATCTTTAGAGTGGTCACAGGATCATCTTTAGCTAAAAAGAATCCAATGATCTGAACAGCGATGCAGACTGCGAAAAACAGCACTTCATCAGCTGTAAAAGGAGTCTTGAATGAGTTCACCAGGATAATCACTCCAAAAGCCACATAGGGAACGATGATGAGCAATGCTTTTTTTAATCCTCTGCTTGGACTAAATACCGTGATGGCACCTACCCATCTCCCAATCATAAGTCCTCCCCAGTAAAGGGAGATGTAACTGCCTAACTGGGAGTCGTTGAGGACTGGCAGCTTTAAAGCATTGAGTCCGGTATCTCCAACAGACTGCTTCAACAATTCACCTAGATTGGAGCCAATGGTGACCTCTACACCTACATACGTAAAGATAGCAAGCATTCCTAATACCAACTGCGGGTATTTCATAGCACCCCAGCCCTCAGGTTTCTTAGCAGAACTTCTCAGTGCGGTGAAGATGGCGGCAATAACTGCCAGCAGCGCTATAAACAGTACGATCAAACGAGTTTGTTCAACCTCTTCAAAAGCGGTACCTGTTAATTGCTTGCCGGAATAGGTACTGAAGATATAACTGAAACAGGCTACGATAACAAAGGTTAAAACAAGGAGTAGATTTCGTGCTTTGTTTGCAGCTTCAAAAGGAGTGTCTGACTTTAAAGAAGGGAGTTTTCCTGAAAAATAAAATAAGGCTGCAGCCAGTAAAAACAGCAGTCCAACTCCCAGGTAGAGAGATTGAACGGTCGCCAGGGTGATCTCGTTGTTAGCAATCATACTTGCAAGTTCTTCGGTACTCCAGGTGGCAGAGCCAAAAATAACCAGGCTCACCACGATGGGGCCAATGGTAGTTCCAAAGGAATTGATCCCACCAGCCAGATTCAAACGGTGCGATCCTGTTTTGGGATCGCCCAGAGCTATGGCGAAGGGGTTGGCGGCGGTCTGCTGCAGGGAAAAACCAAGAGCTACTATAAAGTAAGCGATCAGCACCAGATAAAACACATTGGTCTGCCCTTGTTCGGCGCCTGCGGTGGAAGGATACATCACAAAGGCTCCAACAGCGGAAAGTAGCAACCCATAGACGATACCATTTTTGTACCCCCAGTTGTTGAGCATGTCTTTTTTGGTGGAGCCAGAAATGACAAATAATAAGAGGGCTCCAATGTAGTAAGCCCCGTAGAAGGCAAAATCTACCAACTGGGACTGAAACTGATCAATGTTGAAATAGGTTTTACAAAAAGGGATAAAGACCCCGTTGGAAGCCGCTATAAAACCCCAGAAAAAAAAGACCGTGACCAGAGTGGCCAGAGCAGATGTATTGTTTTGATTACTCATTAATGGCTTGTTTTGTTATTTGAATTTCATCTATAAAGATCCAACTGCGACCGTCGTGTTGATATCCCAGGTGCCACTGTGGTAATTCTCCAAGCTTCTTGGCTACTAGTTTTACATATCGGATGGCTCCACGATGCTCGAGTGCGATGGTCTCAATTTTAACCTCATCGGTATTGACAGGATCTTTGAATCTATAATCTTTTAGTTTGTTAAAAGTTACACCATCCCGCGACGCGAAAAAAGTCACTTCAGTCGGTAGAAAGATCCAACTGCGCTGATCGCGTAAAAATGAGGTTTTGATTTCCACGACCTCGGTTAAACGGCCCAAATCAACTGTTGCTATGACATCTTCGTTCCAATAGCCCTGCCAGGTTCCTGTTCTAAAATCTGCGGTACCGGTGATCCCATCGATCAGAGCATTATTGCCACCAGCATTGTACTGGTTGGCATATTCCGTTTCTAAGGAGATGGAAATGTTGGGGTCTATCTTATGAAATTGAGTACTGATCACAGCACTTTTATTTCCGTAACCGTCGTCTGAATACACTTTAAGATCTGTGGCTTCTTCGATTAAGAACGGACCTTCATACAACCGGAATTCATCATCATTGGTGCTGTAAAAAATTTCAGAGGCTGTATCAACCATTGATAACTCCACTTCGGTTTCATTTTTAAAGGCGACCTCACCCTTAGAAATAAAAGGAGCGGGAATAATCAGGTGCTCATCAATTGAGGTGGTGGGTTGCTGCCCTTCCTTGACACCCCAGGTCGATGGCCGATCGGTCATCTTAAAATCCAATATACCACCTGCCATGATTTCCTCGTGAGTGAGGAAGGTTCTGTTGAGACCTTGTCCATTGAGCTGTGCATCTTCTACATATTTATGTTCAGACGATAAGTTATCGGCCACAATAGTGAATTGATTCCCATTTTCCAGATGAATGGTGGCTTTGTCCCAAAGAGGCGATCCAATAATATATTGATTGCTACCGGGTGTCACCGGATAGAAACCCAAAGAGGAGAATACATACCAGGCGCTCATTTGCCCGCAGTCCTCATTTCCGGAGATCCCATTTGGAGCATTTGTGTAGAGTTTTGTCAGGATCTGATGGACCTTCTCCTGCGTTTTATGCGGTTTGTTTACAAAATTATAAAGGTAGGCCATGTGGTGACTGGGTTCGTTGCCATGGGCGTACTGGCCGATAAGCCCCGAGATGTCTGCCTGATTGCGGCCAGAGGTTTCTTGACTGGCCGAAAACAACTCATCCAAGTGAGCTTCAAAGTTATTCTTACCCCCATGCAGTTGTACCAGACCAGAAATATCCTGAGGTACGTAGTTACTGTACTGCCAGGCATTCGCTTCCGTATAGTTAAAGTTCACTTCGTAAGGATCAAAGGGAGCAAACCAGGTATTTCGAAAGCGCCCTCTCATAAATTTGGATTCCGGATCAAAGATGTTCTTGTAGTATTGGGCACGCTGTAAGTAGATCCGGTGATCTTCCTCATTTCCCATTGCCTTGGCCATTTGCGCAATGGTCCAGTCATCATAAGCATATTCAAGTGTTTTGGATACCGATTCACTTTCGAACTCCACAGGGATATAACCCAGCGATTTATAGGATGCCAGTCCTAGTTTGTTCTGCATGGCTGAATGCTTCATGGCTTCTAGGGCTTTTTCGGCATCATAACCCTGTATGCCCTTCAAATAGGCGTCGGCGATAACGGGAACGGCATGGTAACCGATCATACAACCGGTATAGCAGGCCGAGAGGTCCCATATGGGCATGATACCTCCTTCGTCGTATTTTGCCAGAAAGGTATTGATAAAGTCGTTGGTACGGTCCTGTTCGATTATGGTGTACAAGGGATGGGTAGCCCTGTAGGTGTCCCAAAGTGAAAAAACCGTGTAATAATCAAAACCGGTGGTGTTATGAATGTTCAGATCCATGCCGCGGTAGCGTCCATCCACATCCTGGTAAAGGTTGGGAGCCAGCATGGTATGGTACATTGCTGTATAGAAGTTGGTTTTGTAATCGTCGTTTTCGCTCTCGATCACAATTTTTTCCAGCTGCTGCTCCCAGGCGTCCTGTGCTTCGGATCTCACCTGATCGAAGGATTTGTTTCCAATCTCAGCTTCCAGATTCTTTTTGGCTCCTTCAATGTCTACCGCCGAGATACCAATTTTGATGTCTACCGGCTCATTGTTCGGATTGATAAACTCCAAAGCAGAGCGCTGTCCTTCTGTTATTTTGCCTTTAGTGGGCGACTGGAGCATGTTGTTGAATGGGTGGGAGGTTTCAATTGCAAAAAAGAGCATTTGATTAGTGGCCCAGGCTTTTGAATGACGGTACCCGACGATTTCTGTATCTGATATTTTTTCAATTTTGGCATCCAGAACCTGATCGCGATGAACCAGGTCCAGTATCACAATTTGATTTGTGTTGTCCGGGAAATGGTATCTGTGCATCCCACTGCGTTTGCTTACAGTGAGCTCAACCTCAATATTGGTAGAATCCAGATGGACTTTATAGTAGCCCGGTGCTGCCGCTTCATTATCATGTGAGAAATGGGCCCCGTAACCTTTTTTACCATCAGCTCCGTTGTGAAAATTGATCTCGCTGGTCGGCATAAGTAAGATATCGCCATAGTCTGATACTCCTGTGCCGCTGAGGTGGGTATGGGAAAAGCCGTAAATATAGGAGTCGGAATAGTGGTACCCCGAACAGCCATCCCAACCGTCCAGTCGCGTATCGGGACTCAACTGCATCATCCCAAAGGGCATGCTGGCCCCAGGATAGGTATGGCCATGACCACCAGTTCCAATGAAAGGCTTGACATAATTAACAAGAGCCTGATCTTTTTGAGCTGAGGAATTTTCCGGATGAGAAATACAGGAAGTAAGCAAAAGTATGGTGCCCAGAACAAGCAAGGGGTATTTCATTGAAAAAGAGTTGCTATTTTTAAGGACTCTAATATACTAAAATGAAGGCCAAGCCACTTCTATCACTTTTCTTCTTATTCACATTTTTGATGAATTGCTCCCACGAGGTCGAGCAAATAGAATTGAAAGGAATTATCCCCCAACCGAATTCGCTTATAAAGGCTGAAGGATACTTTAGAATGGGCAGGGGCATCGGTATGGAGTTTGGAGAGGAGTTTAAGGAGTCTGGGGCTTTCTTATCAGAATTTTTAGAATCAGCAGGCATCTCATTAATGGAAGGAACGGATATGGTCTTTGTGAAAGACGATGCGTTGAAAACAGAAGCTTACGAGTTGGAAATTAATCCGAATCAAATACTAATAAGAGCGGGATCCGATCGGGGGGCTTTTTATGCGGTTCAGACTCTAAGGCAAATCTTACCTCCAGATTTTGAAGGGTCTTTGAGAGACATAGAGTTCTATGAGCTGCCCTGTCTTAAGATATCAGATGCTCCCGAGTTTGATTACCGGGGAATGCACCTGGATGTGGGAAGACATATGTTTTCAGTAAACTTCATTAAGGAATATATTGATGCCCTGGCCATGCTAAAGATGAACACCTTCCACTGGCACCTGACCGAGGACCAGGGCTGGCGAATTGAAATCAAAAAATACCCGAAACTACAGGAAGTTGCAGCCTTCCGAAAGCAAACACTTGTAGGACACTACAGTGATCAGCCGCATCAATTTGACGGGCTGCCTTACGGAGGTTATTATACCCAGGAAGAGATCAAAGATATTGTGGCGTACGCACAGGCTCGCTTTGTAACTATTATTCCCGAAATTGAAATGCCCGGGCATTCTCAGGCGGCAATCGCTGCTTACCCAGAATTGGGGTGCACTGAGGAGCCCGTAGAGGTAGCTACAAAATGGGGTGTCTTTGAACATATTTATTGCCCCAGAGAGGAGACCTTTACATTTTTGGAGAATGTACTGGATGAGGTCATGGAGTTATTCCCGGGTGAGTATATCCATATCGGTGGGGATGAAGCTCCAAAAAAACAATGGAGAGAGTGCCAGGAATGTCAGGAGTTGATAAAGAGGGAAGGTCTGGCCGATGAAGATGAATTACAGAACTATTTTATAACACGTATAGAACACTATCTCAATTCCAAAGGCCGACAGATCATTGGATGGGATGAGATCTTGGAAGGAGGTTTGGCTCCGAATGCTACCGTAATGAGTTGGCGTGGCACCTCCGGTGCCGTTGCTGCCGCACGGCAGCATCATCAGGTAGTGATGACGCCAACCTCGCATTGTTATTTCGATTATTATCAGAGTGAGAATGAGACCGAACCTCTAGCAATTGGTGGTTTTCTGCCTCTTGAAAAAGTCTATGATTTTAATCCTATACCTGATGAGTTAACCAAGGAGGAAGCTCAGTATGTCTGGGGAGCTCAAGGCAACGTCTGGACCGAGTATATGCCCACAGCAGAACAGGTGGAGTACATGGCCTTTCCAAGAATGCTTGCTATGAGCGAGGTGGTTTGGACAAATCCAGATCAAAAGGATTATGACGATTTTGTGAAAAGAGTAGAGCAGTTTAATAAGCGATTGGACGTACTGGATATCAACTATGCCAATCATTTGTATGAACTAAACGGGCAAATGAAGGTAGAAGAGAGCAAGGCCTTTTATGAGTTGGAATCCCTGTCTCAAGGCAAAACTATACGCTATACATTGGATGGATCCGATCCGGACATGAAGGCAAATTTATATGAGTCGCCAATTCCTATTACTGAGAGTGTCACCTTAAAAGCCAGGGTGTTTGAAGGAGAGGAATCACTTGGTGATGTTTTTGAACAGGAGATCAATTACCACAAGGGACTTGGAACTAAGATTCGTATTGACAAGTCTGCACACAAAGCATATTCGGGAAGTGGTGCCGTAGGGCTCATCAATGGGATCTCAGGATCTGATAAACGATATGGGGACAAGGAATGGCTGGGCTTTTGGGGAGAGGATATTACTATAACAATAGAGTTTGAGGAGGAAACTCTGGTCAATTCTATTTCTACAAGATTCCATAATGGAAATGGGCAGTGGATTTATAGCCCCAGGAAAGTTTTAATCAGTTTTGATGAGGATTCATACTTTAAGGAATACAGTATAAATTCTGAAGGGATACTGGTAGATTTTGATGCGGAATTCCAGGAACAAAAAGTTAAAAAAATAGAGATCAAGATCCCAAATTATGGTGCTATCCCAGAGGGCAATCAAGGTGCTGGTAACAAGGCCTGGACCTTTATCGATGAACTAATAATCAATTAATCCTAGGATCATTCCGAGCACTACTGAAATCAAAATGTATTTTGATTGAAAGTATCTTGCGAAGCAAGTGACGGGATCTCATGATACATACAAGAAAACCATGAAACTAGAAATCTGTACCAATTCCTATCAATCTGCCATAAATGCCGAGATGGCAGGTGCCCATCGTATTGAGTTGTGTTCCGAGTTATCTGTGGGTGGTATAACACCGTCTTATGGATTACTCAAACAGGTACTTAACAATGTGCATCTTCCCGTATTTGTGTTAATTCGACCTAGATCAGGAGACTTTGTGTATTCGGAAGAGGAATTTAATACGATGAAACTTGATATTGAGATATGTAAGCAACTTGGTGCATCAGGAATTGTGTCTGGGGTCCTTGATAAAGATGGAAGCATTGATATGGAGAGGACGGCAGAATTATTAGAGTTGTCAAGACCTTTAGAATTTACCTTTCATCGTGCTTTTGATGAACTAGACGAACCTCATGTTGGCATGGAACAGCTCATCAGTTTAGGAGTCAATAGAATATTAACCTCAGGACAGCAATCAAGCGCTGAAGAGGGGTTGGAACTATTGAAAGTATTGGTTGAGCAATCAAATAATCGCATCGACATAATGGCTGGAGCAGGAATATATGCCCAGAATGTTTCTAAGTTTAAAATGATCGGGATTAAAGAAGTTCATGCGTCTGCCTCTTCACCAACACATCAGGATTCAGGCTTGTTTTATACACCACAAACTGTTAGCGATCCAAAAAAAATAAAAGCACTGCTAAATGCGCTATAGTTTCTTACTATTCATACTGCTTGTTCTAGGTTGTGGACCCAAACACGATCTTCCGGTGGTTTTGGAGCTGCATGACAATTGGGAGTTCCGTCAATTAGGTGATAGCCTCTGGCAATCAGCAAATGTCCCGGGGAACGTTTTCACCGACCTTCTGAATCACGGATTGATCGACGATCCATTTGTGGGGACTAATGAAGAAGGCATACAGTGGGTTTCTGAAACGGATTGGGAGTACCGAACCAGATTTCAACTGTCGGAGGAGTTGCTAGCCAAAAAACATGTTGAGATCAATTTTGAAGGCCTTGATACTTATGCATCGGTCTATTTAAACGATAGTCTGATCTTGTCCGCTAACAATGCCTTTAGAGCGTGGCGAATGCCTGTAAAGCCACTCTTAAATGTCGAGAATGAGTTGCGAATAAACTTCACTAGTCCTGCCAAAACCGAATCTATTGAGAAAGCCAAATTGGCATATGAGCTTCCTGAAGGTAATCGGGTTTTTACAAGGAAGGCTCAGTTTCAATATGGTTGGGACTGGGGGCCAAAATTAAATATCATGGGTGTTTGGAGACCAGTAAAGCTCATTTTTACCAATGACTTTAGATTTGGCCAATTAACCATTCGTAATGAAAAAGTATCCGATTCTCTAGCAGCCTTAAAGCTTGGCTGGCATACTACGGGTTCTTATGATGCTGATCGCTCTTATGAGTTGTATTTAAATAAACGATTAGTGCAAACGATGACAGAAAGAGATGTGCAAAGTAAAGGATTAACCTTATTTATTGAAAACCCTAAACTCTGGTGGCCTCATAATATTGGGGAACCGTACCTCTACGATATTAAGCTGGTTGCAAAAAAAGGCGATAGAATTTTGGATAGCATCAAAACAACATACGGGATACGTGATGTAAAGTTAGTTACGGAGCCGGACAGCCTTGGGGAGTCCTTCTATTTTAAGGTGAATGGAATCCCAGTCTATGCCAAGGGTGCCAATTACATTCCCCAGAACAGTTTTCAGAATCGTGTTACAAGGTCGGATTATGAACAGTTGTTACAAGATGTTGTTGACGCCAATATGAATATGCTCAGGGTGTGGGGAGGTGGAATCTATGAGAACGATGAATTCTACCAACTCTGTGATGAAAAGGGGATTATGCTCTGGCAGGATTTTATGTTTGCCTGTGCCATGTATCCAGGAGACAAAGACTTTTTGAGCAATGTAAAGCAGGAGGCTATTGATAATATGGCAAGACTTAGAAACCACCCTTCCATCGTGCTCTGGTGTGGTAATAACGAGAACTCAGAGGGTTGGTACCGCTGGGGCTGGCAGGAGGGCAGATCTGAATCTGAAAAGGAAGAAATCTGGGCCAGCTATCTGAAGCTGTTTGACAGTCTCCTTCCCGAAATGGTCGATGCTTTTACCGATGTGCCCTACTGGGAGTCCTCTCCCAAATACGGGCGAGGTAATCCAAAGTATCAATTCGAGGGCGATGCCCACGACTGGTGGGTCTGGCACGACGGGTATCCCTTTGAACATTTCGAGACAGAGGTCCCTCGTTTTATGAGTGAATTTGGCTTTCAGTCCTTTCCGAGTGCTGAAATCATTCAGTTAATTAATGAATCAGATTCGTTAGACCTGACAACTGAAGCTGTCCAAAATCATCAAAAACACAGTAGAGGGTTTGAACTAATTAGGGAGTACATGGCGCGTGATTTTCCCTTAGTAGAGGATCCAGAACATTACATTTACATGAGTCAGTTGGTTCAGGCCTATGGGATAACAAAAGGTATTGAAGCTCATAGAAGGGCCAGGCCCTATAACATGGGAAGCCTTTACTGGCAGTTAAACGATTGCTGGCCCGCCATTTCCTGGTCGAGCATCGATTTTAAAGGGCGCTGGAAAGCACTGCATTACAAGGCTAAGCATAGCTTTGAAAATGTACTTATCAGTCCTCAGATAAATGGCGATAAAAAACTAGAAGTATGGCTGGTGAATGATGGACTTAAGAATCATACCGGGATGCTCGAACTAAAGGTCCTGAACTTCATGGGTGAAAGCCTCTGGGCAATGTCCAGACCAATAAGGGTATATCCTAATTCCAGTAGTATGCCCTTATTGGTGGATTTGGAGGAGATTGCATCCGCGCGGGATTCTGTTGTACTTCAGGTAAGCTTTAACGAGTATTCCAGACTTTTTTATTTTGAGCAGCCTAAAGATATCAGACTAATAAAAGGAGAAATTTCAACAGAAATCATGAAATCAACGGGCGGATTTGATATAGAACTAAGCAGCCCGGTACTTCAAAAGGATGTCTTTCTAAGCACTGCATTAGAAGGACGCTTTTCGGATAATTTTTTTGACCTGCTCCCGAACCGACCTAAAATTGTGCATTTTCAAACAGAAGAAGAGAACATTCCTGAACTACAGATGATAAGCTTTAACAATTTCATAAGAGAAGTCGAGAGGTAGATAGTTAATTTTGTACATATAGCTCATTTGTGACACGCTGGATTATTTTTATTCTTATCTACACCCTTCTTTCGGTGTATGGGTTTCAGGCGGTGAGGACCATCACGAACCAGAAGGTCTTTTATTACGTTTATATTGGATTGGCCCTTTTGGTTGTGGGGTATTTTATATACCAGTTCTCTACACCCACTGACGGAAGTGTTCTGAGTCCCACAAAAAGCTACGCCTTTGGGTTTTTACTTTCTTTCATGGCTTTGAATATGGTTATCGTACCCATACTTATTGGGGAGGATCTTATTAGAGGGGCCTTTAGTATTTATGATAAATTAGTGACCTCTAAAGAGTCTTTCCACATTCCTTCGCGTCGCAGGTTTGTGAGCCAAATTGCCCTTGGTCTTGCGGCAATACCTTTTACCTCGCTACTCTACGGTATGTATCGCGGCAAATATAATTTTCGAGTGCTGAGATACACTTTGCATTTCGAGGATCTGCCAGATGCATTCGATGGTTATCGCCTCACACAGATCAGCGATATCCATTCAGGTAGTTTTGATAATGCGGAAAAGATTACCTACGCCATTGATCTGGTAAATGAACAACAATCCAACGTGATACTATTTACTGGGGATCTGGTTAATAACAAGGCCAGTGAGATGTTGCCCTGGAAGGATATGTTTTCAGGCTTAGAAGCAGAAGATGGTATATATTCCGTCATGGGTAACCACGATTATGGAGATTATGTGAGCTGGGATTCAGAAGAAGACAAGCAAAAAAATCTAAACGAATTAAAAGCCATTCAAAAGGAAATGGGTTTTGAACTATTGCTCAACGAAAGTCGTTTCATTGAAAAGAAAGGAGAACGGCTGGCGATCATTGGTGTTGAGAATTGGGGCAAAGGAGGTTTTAAAAAGGCAGGGGACTTAATGAAGGCCATTAAAAATGTTAACTCAAACGATTTTAAGATCGTTATGAGTCATGACCCGAGCCATTGGGAAGCGCAAGTGGTGCCCGACGATTACCACTATCATCTGACACTGAGCGGACATACGCATGGAATGCAGTTTGGAATTGAGATCCCTGGTCTGGTTAAGTGGAGCCCTGTAAAATGGCGCTACAAGCAGTGGGCGGGCATCTACGAACAAATGGGTCAGTATTTAAATGTCAATCGGGGGTTTGGGTATTTGGGCTATCCGGGGCGTGTTGGTATATGGCCTGAGATCACCGTGATCGAGTTGAAAAAAGGATCTAAAGAAGTGTGATAATAAAGATTTATTTATCTTTATGTTGTTCAATGTGAACCAGATAATACACCATACTATGATGTATCTGTTTGATTTAATGGCTAAAACTTAAAAGCTATGTCAAAATTTGGCGAATTAATCGATGTTGATGTTCCGGTCTTGCTTGATTTTTACACGGAGTGGAACGATCAATCTGTGGCAATGCATCCTGTGTTAAGAGACGTGGCGGCCGCTCTGGGAGACAGGGCTAAGGTTATCAAGATCGATGTCGATAAAAACAAAGAGCTTGCCGAAGCTTTGAGAGTTAAGGGACTCCCCACACTGATCATTTATAAAAAGGGTGAAATGAAGTGGCGTCATAGCGGCGAACAGGATGCCAATACACTCATTGGCATTATTCAGGAATACGTTTAGTATTCAGCGCCTTAAATTCATATCCTTCTCTGGAAAAATAGTCCAGAATTTTAGGAAGCGCATAGTATAAATTTTCAGAGGCTTTCTCACTATCATGCATCACCACGATACTACCTTTAGCAGCTTTAGATATCACATTGCTAAGGCAGTTCTCCGGACTCACAGTTTCATCCCAGTCATAAGAAAGTACATCCCATAAGATCACTTTGTAGCCCAGATTAATGAGTTCTCTGGCTTGCGCTATTTTGAATTTACCATAGGGTGGGCGAAACAGTTGCATTTCAGTTTCATCCTTAAAATACCGTTGTGCCTGTATCACATTTTCAACATAAACCTTGGTCGAAGTCTTCCAGCCTTTCAGATGATGTTGGGTATGATTGCCTACGGAGTGTCCGGCATTGATCACTGCGTCAAAAATATCAGGGTGCTGCTCTATGTTTTTACCGATACAGAAGAAGGTCGCCTTAGCCTCATAAGAATTAAGACAGTCTACAACCCATGGAGTTACCGCAGGGGTAGGCCCATCGTCAAAAGTGAGATACAATTCCTTTTTATCTGTAGGAACCTGCCACACAAACTGAGGAAAAAGCGACTTGACAAATTTGGGTGTCTTGGCTGGAAAAATGCGCATTCTTCCTTATTCGTCAGGCTGAATTGAACGGGTACTGTCATTACCAAGCAGCATATCAATGTCTACCGCATCAGATTCGGTTTCCGTATTTGATGGTCCCATAAAGTTGTCGAATAACCTTAAGTAGTCATTGAATTTTCTGGTCTGTTCCAGAGCGAAATCCTTATCATCCTGTATAATGAGCTGATCGACCAGTGACCGATAGCGTTCAATATC
Organism: uncultured Winogradskyella sp.; assembly: GCA_963966315.1. GTDB lineage: Bacteria > Bacteroidota > Bacteroidia > Flavobacteriales > Flavobacteriaceae > Winogradskyella_A. Next base: position 19,574 of record CAWZYX010000042.1, read on the forward strand.
AGTAATGATCTCTTCAATGAATTTTTCCTGCATTTCAAAGTCCATATTGCCGTAGTAGGTGAGGTTCTCCTGATATTTTACAGCCACTTGCAAAAACAGATCTCGTGCCTTTTTGGTGTTACCAACTTCATAATACGTATTGATGTATGGCTCTAACAGAGTGTAATAACCAAATTTATCCACCGGCATTTTTTGCATGGCCAGATCGGCAATCTCTTCGGCTTTATCCAGATCGTCCTGCTGCAATAAGGCCTCAATCAAACGGGCCAGATTTCCTCTGTAAGTAATGCCATTTTTTCGTGTTTCAACGTCGTGGTAAATATCTTCTCCACTGCCACCCCAGTCCCAGGACTTCACCATGTTGTACATGAGTTCTGCATCAACTCGGCCCATATCAAAAGGATTGGCACGATCTACCGGGGTTTTAATAGGTACCAGCTTATAACATAAGCCATCCAGTTGAAGGTAGTCCTTCATCCAGATGTAGTCCTCATCAGAAAAAGCACCACCCGAGAAATAAATGGGTCGCTCCCAGTTGTTATTGGCAATGATGTCCAGCATCAATAATCGGTTCTTATAAATGGTGTTGTTGCTGATTCGAAGGTCTAGGTAAGGAAGGATCTCGTCCGCATCCTTTTCTTTAACGATCCCATTTTTTAAAACAGTCTCTTTATCAACAGGAACCCGAACGTTTTTGGTGGGAAAATAGTTGGTGTTGAGTAAGGTGCTTGGGTAGCCTCTTGGATCTTCACCGTTGCGCTCCATGACATAGCGTAGTTTCGTATCTTTTCGGTCGCTGGAAATGAATTCCAGGAACTGTTTAATGTCCAGCGTATCGCTGGCAATTTTCTGATTGATCTCTCTGTAAATTATATAGTCACGAGTCCCATAACGGTATTGCTCGTGCTTTAATTGTGAGGGTATCGGATCACTTTCGTATGCCTTTCGTTTCATCTGATCGATGTACCAATCGGTCTGAAACAAACTGGTGTTGACCACACGAACATCGGTACGTACGCCTTCAATTTCCTGAAGGTACCACAAGGGGAAGGAATCGTTATCCCCAATGGTGAACAGAATGGCGTTAGGGGCACAGGACTCCAGGTATTTTCGAGCCATTGAATTGGCCGTATATTTTCCGGAACGGTCATGGTCATCCCAATTTTGTACCGCAAGCAAAACAGGAACCGCCAGCAGACACACCATCGTAATGGCTTGTGGTAACAGATTGGTTTTAAACTTACTCGATAAAGAATCGTAAAGAGAATAAACCCCAAAGCCAATAAATATAGCAAAGACGTAGAAGGATCCAACCACCGAGTAATCTCGTTCTCTCGGTTCAAAAGGTCTGATATTGGTATAGAACTGAATGGCTATTCCGGTCATAGCAAAAAAGACCAAAAGCACCCAAAAGCGTTTTTTATCGGCGTGAAATAAAAAGAAAAATCCAAGCAACCCAAGTATCAGGGGTAGGAAAAAATAGGTATTTCTCGCTTTGTTATTGAGCATATCACTTGGTAAATTATCCTGAGACATGCCCAAAAGCATAGCATCGATAAACTTGATTCCTGATATCCAGTTGCCGTTAAAGTCGTCGTAGCGTCCCTGCACGTCGTTTTGCCGGCCTGTAAAATTCCACATAAAGTAACGCCAGTACATATATCCGAATTGGTACTGGATCATGTACACCATATTGTCAAGGAAAGAGGGCTGCTCCACATCCAGAAACTGCTGGCCGTAGTTTCTCAGAAACTGGTCATAGTCTTCATAATCGACTTGCCCCTGGGCAACACGCATTCTAAAATCATTGACCAGGGCAACCAACTGCTGTTCTCCCTGATATTCTGGCTTCAGTTTAAAATCAATCAGCCCGGTAAACATCATGTAGTTCTGAGCGTGTTCGGCACTCCACATACGTGGTAGAATGGTAGCGTGCTCGTGATTGTAGTTTTGCTTGGAGTTTTTCCAGTCGTTGATCACCACATACTTACCGGTCTCATAATCTTTTTCGTAGTTCTTTTTGTCGTCAACAAAAGGGTTTTTTGCATCTGCTCCTGAGTAAATTTCTGTAAACTGCGGACCGTAAAACAAGTGTGTTTCCGGATACTGTTCAAGATTGTAGTAAGCCAGTAACTCTCTGGCATCGGAAGGATCATTTTCGTTGATGATCACTTGAGCATTGGCACGAATAGGCAACATGAGCCAGGAAGAAAACCCTATAAATATAAAAAGCAGACATAAGGTAAGGGTATTGAGATGTACCAGCTCCTTTTTGCGCGTGTAGCTTAAACCAAAGTAAAAGGCTGCTATGATCAGGATTCCGGCAATGATGGTTCCTGAGTGAAAGGGCAGCCCAAAGGAGTTAACAATAAACACTTCCATCCAACCAAAGAACTGAAGAGTGCTTGGTAACAATAGTTTGAAAATAAATAATAGGATGGCTGCTGATAGGACATTGGCAATAATAAAGTTCTTGACAGTGACCTTTTTGTAGTTCTTAAAATAGTAAATAAGGCCAATAGCAGGAATAGTAAGCAATCCCATAAAGTGGACACCAAAAGATAGTCCGATGATAAATGCAATTAATACCAGCCAGCGATTACCCCTGGGAGTGTGCATGTCGCGCTCCCAGCAAAGAGCTAGATAAAACAGGACGGACATGATCAGTGTGGCCATGGCATAAACTTCGGTTTCAACGGCACTAAACCAAAAAGAATCGGTAAAAGTAAATGCCAGACTACCAACTACTGCGCTACCCAGAATGGCATTACCTTTAGTAACTTCGCCTTTCTTAAAATCTGTAAGCTTGCGCAAGAGCAGGCTAATGGACCAGAACATAAATAAAATGGTAAAGGCACTGGAAACGGCACTCATCATGTTCATAAGCGCACCAATCTGTGAAGCTTCAGTTGTAAAAATTGAGAAAAACGCACCCATCATCTGAAAAAGAGGTGCTCCAGGAGGGTGACCTACCTGTAATTTTGAAGAGGTGAGAATGTATTCACCCGCATCCCAGTAACTCACCGTAGGCTCGATGGTAAGGGCATAGGTAATTAATGCTATTGTAAAGCAGGACCAGCTTAAAACTGTATTCCATTTCCTGAAGCTGTATTTTGCCATAGATCTTTTGATGATTTAGAACGTGGCGAATTTAACAATTATTACTACACGGCTCATCTCTTTTAAACAATCCTTATACAAAAGCCATGATTTTAATATTTATTTTTTGTCTTAATAAAACTTTGTTTTAAATTTGCCCCCTCGTTAGAGCGACTGGCCTATGGTGTAACTGGCAACACGTCTGATTTTGGTTCAGAAGAGTCTAGGTTCGAGCCCTAGTAGGCCAACAGCCTGAAACCCTTGAAATTTATTCAAGGGTTTTTTTGTGCAACAAAACCAGGGTGAGAAGTTTATCCCGTGTGAGCGGGGCGAACTGCGGGAAGCCCTAGTAGGCCAACAGCCTGAAACCCTTGAAATTTATTCAAGGGTTTTTTTG
>CAWZYX010000043.1:0-21920 GCA_963966315.1 uncultured Winogradskyella sp.
GTATATAAGGTGAGCGTCTTCCGATCCGAGTCCATGTTTTATCGCTTGCCGCACCAACAACAGGCTGCACAATGAGCCCCATAATGGGAGCAACCAACCAAAAAAACGAAAGATTGTGAGGATCGGCCCCTAAACTGGTTAAAATTCTACTGGCATTTGCATTTTGCAGAGCGAAACCGAATTGAACTCCTAGAAATCCAAAACTGAGGTTCCAGATTTGCCAAAAGCTTAATCTGCGCTTTTCCATAAATAGTACTTTAGTTAGATACTATTCTGACAAGCCGTGCTTATCAAAACTTATAAAAGAGAAGTGAAAATATAAGTTTTGAACTTGGTTGCTAAGATAGAAAATAAGTTTCAATAGGCAACATTAAATTGCTAAAAGGTAGATTCCCGTTCGATCAAGTCGGTAGAAATAACAACTGTTGTGTAGCTCTCTTCCTCGTCTTCGTTTTCCAAACGATCAATCAGGAGGTGAGCCGCCTTTTCACCCATTTGCTGACCGTGCTGACTAATGGTGGTCATACTGGGAGTAGCATGTTTTGATAGAACACCATCAGTAAAACCTATCACCTGCAGATCTTTCGGAATAGAGCGTCCTAAACTCCGAGCTACTTTCATCGCTGATAGTGCATACAGTTCGTTAACTGCAAAAATTGCATCGATTTTTTGTTCCGACTCAAACAAAACCCTGATCTCACTTTCCAATGCCTCAAGGTCCTCTTCGAAATTTTTGGAATCGTCCAATTTTAAAATGAGGTTAGACTTCAGATCAATTCCGTGTTCCTCAAGAGCTTCCATATACCCTTGCGTTCGCAATTTACCAACACTTACATAATCTCGAGTGGTGATTAACCCTATATTTCTAGCCCCGTTTGCAATTAGTTTTTGCACAGCAGTCTTCGCTCCTTTGAAATCATCAATGATTACCTTATCACATTCAATCTCTGCAACCACCCTATCGAACATAACGATAGGCATACCCTGACTGATGGTTTCTTCAAAATGATGATAGTCCTGAAGCTGCAAGGTTTCTTTTGAAATGGATAGAATAAACCCATCTATGCTCCCGTTTGCCAGCATCTGCATATTGATCACCTCTTTTGAGAAAGATTCGTTGGACAAACCAACAATAACATTGTAACCTCTTTGATTAGCCACCAGCTCCACTCCACGAATGACCTTGGAAAAAAAGTGGTGCACTATTTCGGGGATGATGATCCCAATTGTGTTTGTTTTTCGGTTTTTGAGGCTTAGTGCAATATTGTTAGGCCTGTAGTTGTAGAGTTTAGCGAATGCCTGAACTTTTTGCTTGGTATCCTCACTTATTTCAACACTATTTCTGAGGGCTTTGGACACTGTTGATATGGAAACATCCAATTCTTTGGCAATTTGCTTCAAGGTAATTTTTCGCTTCATCAAAAATTTAATTTGTGGTTTAATATAAAACTAAAAAAGCTAATCTCAATAAAATTAAGGCATTACGAAGTTCTCAAGAATTCACATTTTAACAGAGTCCATTTTGAAGTATTCTCATTTTTTAACTAAATTTAGAACGGTGTTAATATTATGTGAAAAGTTTTTAACACGAAAACGTTTTCGTGACAAATGTCAGGTTTTTTAACACATCCATCACTTTATATTTACATATTTTTAACGCGAGAAGTGAAAATATAGACACAATTAACTAAAGCAATTAACTTAAAGATATTGTATGAAAACAGTTTTTAGTGCTTTGATGTTATGCATTTTATTAGTGCCGGCTGCCCTTTTGGGCCAGTCCACCGTAAAAGGTACTGTAACAGATCAAGCAAACGAAATGCCTTTACCCGGTGTAAATGTCCTGATCAAGGGAACAACCACCGGTACATCAACTGATTTTGATGGAAATTACACACTTAATAATGTAAACAATGGCGATGTCATTGTTTTTTCTTATTTAGGGTTTGTAAGTCAGGAGATTGTCTTCGAAGGACAATCCACACTTAATGTAGCCATGAGGGAGGACGCTGCTCAATTAGAAGAGATCGTTCTTATAGGTTACGGTGCCACAACCAAACAAGACGCTACAGGTGCTGTTGAAAAAGTAGGTGCCGAGGAGTTTAACAAGGGTGCCATTGTCGCACCACAGCAATTAATTGCCGGTAAGGCTGCTGGTGTTAACGTTACTGCTCCTAGTGGTGCTGCCGGTGACGGTGGTAGTATTAGAATTCGTGGTGGTGCTTCCTTATCTGCAACTAATGATCCTCTGATCGTTATTGACGGTCTTCCAATAGACCAGAGAGGTGGTTCTCAGGGATCCAGAAATGCCTTGAACGCCATTAACCCTGAAGATATTGAAGACTTTGTGGTCTTAAAAGATGCCTCTGCAACAGCTATCTACGGTTCCAGAGCATCCAACGGTGTTGTTTTAATTACCACTAAAAAAGGGTCTGCCAATCAACCGCTTAAATTGGAATACGGTCTGCAGGTATCTACTCGTCGGGTAGCCAATACCCTCAATGTGTTAACCGCAGATGAATACCGCAGTTTTGCGGATGATCCGAGATTTGACACCTCCACCTTGGGAGATGCCAGTACCGACTGGCAGGACGAAGTATTTACAACAGGTATCGGTGCTATCCATAACCTAACTGTTTCCAAAGGTTATGAAAACACTAACTTCCGTGTGAACTTCAACTACGCTTCGCAGGAAGGTCCTCTTCAAGATTTATACGAGCGTGTAGCTTTTAACACATCTTTTGTACAGCGGGCTCTGGATGATGACCTAAAATTGACCCTGGTTGCCAAATTAATTCAGGACTCATTCGACTACGTGAATGAAGGGGCAATCGGTCAGGCAGCTCGTTTCGACCCTACCCAACCGGTAAGAAATCCCGATGGCAGCTTCCGACAGTACAGTGATTTTGCCGACAACGCACCATTAGCACCAGCCAACCCGCTTTGGCAACTGGACCGCAACAACTGGAACAGTGACCAAACGGTACAACGTGTGATCTCCAACTTTAATCTGGATTACAAATTCTGGTTCCTTAAAGATCTTCGTTTCGTTCTGAATGCCGGTATCGACTATGCCGAAAATAAAGGATCTCGATTTGACAGAGGAAACCCTAACAATCCTGACGCAGTCATCACTCCGGAAACATCCAGAGGATTGAACCGAAATACCAACCTGGATTTCTACTTCAATTACAAAAGCGATGTGGAGTCCATTAATACGGTGGTAGATATTACTGCAGGTCATGCATTTCAGGAATTTTATATAGAGAGCTATGTGAATCGTGGAGGTAATTCACCTCTGGAGGACACGGATATTAACAGAAATGCTCTGGAATCTTATTTTGCCAGAGCAAGTTTTGACATCGACAACAGGTTCCTTATTTCAGGTATCTGGAGAGCAGATGGTTCTTCACGTTTTGGTGACGGTAACCGCTGGGGGTACTTCCCCGGAGTTTCTGTGGGATGGAAGATCATGAACGAATCCTGGATGGAAGACTCTGCATTCTCTAATTTGAAACTTAGAGGTGGTTGGGGTGTGACCGGACAGCAGGAAATTGGCCCCAACTACGGGTTTTTGGGAGTATACACTCCTTCTCGAAATGCTGCTGCTAACATACAGTTTGGATTCGACCCTGCCGGAAATCCCGTATTCATTCCTACCCTTAGACCAGAAGGTTTTGATGAAAACCTGAAATGGGAGGAAACTACTCAGTATAACCTTGCTCTTGATGTAGGTTTCTTCAATAATCGATTAACAGCTAGTGTGGACGCTTACTATCGTGAGACTGATGATTTATTATCATTTGTTCCGGTTCCCGCTGGAGCGAACCTTACCGACTTGTTGTTTACCAATGTTGGTTCTGTAACCAGTCGCGGTATTGAGTTCGCAGTGAACGGAGTTATTTTCGAGGAAGAAAACTTTAACTGGAATGCCAATTTCAACATCACCTTCCAGGATTACGAGGTCACCAACCTAAGTTTGAGTAATGATCCTGATTTTACAGTGCCTACCGGAGGTATCTCGGGTGGTGTTGGAAACCAGATACAGATCTTAAAACCTGGATTCGATCCTACCACATTCTTCGTTTTCAGACAGGTATATGATCCTCAAGGAAACCCAATTGAAGGGGCCTATGTAGATGTGAATGGTGACAACCAAATTACAGAGGAAGACCGTCAGGCTTATAAGAAGGCGAACCCAGATGCCTTTTTCGGGTTTACCAACAACCTAAACTACAAAGCTTTTGACCTCAACTTTACCTTTAGAGGTGCCATTGGCAATTATGTCTATAACAACAATGCGTCCGATACCGGTAACTTCAACTCCATATTCAATCAACCGGGTTATCAGGCCAATGCTCATGCAGACATTTTAAACACTGGATTTGAAGGTCAGGAGTTATTCTCGGATTATTATGTTCAAAATGCTGATTTTGTGCGTTTGGATAACATCTCTCTGGGGTACACAGTACCAATGGAAAATGTAGGACTGCGTGTTTCTTTAACGGCTACCAACCTGTTTGTCATTACAGACTTTGACGGCTTGGACCCTGAACTTGGCGGAGGAATTCAAAATAATTTCTACCCAAGAACCAGAGATATTGTGTTGGGCATCAACTTAACATTCTAAGAAAAAATGAAAACAATTATAAATTTTAAAGCTATGATGAAAAGAATCTTAATGATGTGTCTGGCGGCTTCTGTGGGATTTGCAGTGTTGCAATCCTGTGAAGATCGTCTGGACTTAACACCAGAGGATGAGCGTCTCACTGCCGACTCGGCATTTGATGACCCGGACTCTTACGAACAGTTTCTTGCCAAGATCTATGCAGGTATTTCTTTAAGTGGGCAGGAAGGTCCCGCAGGACAGCCTGATTTGGCCGGTCTGGACGAAGGATTTTCCAACTATCTGAGATTGTACTGGAAAATGCAGGAGCTTACCACCGATGAAGCCATCATCGGATGGAACGATGGAACCATTCAGGATTTACACGGCCAGGTTTGGACCTCAGGTAATGAATTTATTCGTACCATGTACAGCCGTTTGCTGTATCAGGTAGCCCTTACCAATGAGTTCCTCAGACAGACTACCGACGCTAAATTAAGTGAGCGTGGTGTAGAGCCTGAACTTAGAGACGAAATTCAAGTATTCAGAGCAGAGGCTCGATTTATGAGAGCGCTGACCTACTGGCATGCAATGGATCTCTTCGCTAATCCACCTTTTGTGACTGAGGATGACCCGATCGGAGCCTTTTTACCACCACAGATCGCACGTGCAGATCTTTTTGAGTGGATTGAAGGAGAGGCTCTTGGTGTAGAAGGGAAACCCGGTTTTATTGAAGACATGGCACCTGCCGGAGCTCACGTCTATGGACGTGCAGATCAGGGAGCAGCCTGGATGCTCATGGCCAAGCTGTATCTAAATGCAGAAGTGTATACAGGAACCATGACGCAAAGTTCCTTTACTCCCGGACCAGCGAGATATGCAGATGCATTGACCTATGTGAATAATGTGATCAATGCCGGTTATTCAGTGAACACTAATATACCTTACTCCCACTCATTCCTGGCAGATAACGACAGTAATGGGGCTCAGTCCGAGGTCATTTTTACCATTCCTTTTGATGGTCTCAGGACTCAGGCGTTTGGTGGAATGACCTTCCTTACGCACGCTCCCGTAGGAGGATCCATGAACAATGTGGCAACTTCATTCTTCGGGATCAATGGTGGCTGGTTTGGTGTAAGAACTACACCCACCTTTGTTGACAAATTCCCCGGTGATGTGGACAATGGAAACTCTCCGGACGGCCGCGCTCTTATATGGGTAGATGGTCAGGAAAAGGACATCAATACTGTTGGAACCTTTACCGATGGATATGGTATATTTAAATACAGAAATGTCGACGTAAACGGTAACCAGGGCTCAGATACCACCGGTGACCATACAGATATCGATTTTCCGATGTTCAGACTGGCAGATGCTTATTTAATGTATGCTGAGATCGCAGCCCGAGGTGCTGGCGCAGATGCCGGCACTGCAGCCAATTACATTAACATCCTCAGGCAACGCGCCTACGGAGACACTTCTGGAAACATTAGTGCATCCGATATCGACCTTGACTTTATTATCGATGAGCGTGCCAGAGAATTGTATTGGGAAGGACACCGAAGAACCGATCTTATTCGCTTCAACCAATTTTCTGAAAACAGTGTTTGGCAGTGGAAAGGCGGTGTGCAACCAGGGAACGCAACCCAGGTATTTAGAAACATTATGCCTATCCCGGAAACAGACCTTAGCTTAAATACGAATTTAGAACAAAACCCAGGATACTAATTAACACAAAAATAAAAATGAAAAAATTATCAATCATAGGCTTATTTCTTTTAGCCGTCATCAGTTTTAACAGCTGTTCGTCAGACGATGGTGTGGTCTTTACCACGCCAAATAATTCTGTCCCTACATTTACAAACAGCTTTTTATCAGAATATGTACTAATTCCACAGGCCTCCGGCAACCTGGCCGAGCGCTTTACATGGAACAGTGTAACAACGGACGTTCCTACTAACATTACCTATACACTTAATAAATCGATCACGGGAGATACCGATGCAGATGGAAATCTTGTTAATCCAGATGTAGTTGGAGCCACAACAGGTAATGAAATTGCCATTACCATTGGTGATATGTTGGGCTATGCTGCTGAGGCAGGATTGGATAACGATCCGAACACGGAAAACCCTGATTCAGGACCAGTCTATTTTCAATTGGTTTCTTCCTTAGGAACTGAAGACGGACTACCTAATGCTTCAGACATCATTACCCTTACAATGGTTTTACCAGAAATTCAGGGACCTGAAGAAGCAGTTTGTGACTTTGATGGTTACTTCATGGTTGGTTCTGGTGTTAAATTTACAGGTTGGGATTGGGCAACGCCACAATTTGCGGCCTGTTCAGGAACCAATGTATACACCGTAAATGTGGATCTATTAAGTGTTGACGATCCAGACAGCGATGGAAACTTCAGATTCTTTACAGCGAACAACAACTGGGACTCAGGAATCAACTATCCTGGTTTTATAGAAGATGGTTACACCATTGACGATCGTTTTGAAGATGCCATGGACGGAGACAATAACTTCCTGTTCACTGGTGAATCTGGTAAGTACTTATTAACTATCGATGCTGTCAACAAAACCATCACATTAGCAGATCCTGCTCCTCAAGGTACTTGTGAGTTTGATCAGATGTGGGCAGTAGGTGCTGGTTTACCTGATTCAGGATGGGACTGGGCAACTCCACAGCAGTTCATGTGTGAATCTGACGGTGTTTACCAAGGTTGGTCTAATTTTACGAACGAAGGTGATGCCAACTTCAGATTCTTTACAGCTAATAATAACTGGGATTCAGGATTGAATTACCCATACTTTGAAGGTGAAGGTTATACCATCGATGAATTATTAGTAAATGCAGGAGACGGAGATAGTAACTTCCAATTTATTGGAGAAATGAGCGGGAAGTATTTTGTAACGATCGATACCGTTAACAAGACCATTACCTTAGAATAATTTAATATTTAGACAGTTTGAGTTAAATAAAGAAGGCCATGTTCGTTGAACAACATGGCCTTTTTTTAATAACAGCATGGCTATGAGAAAAAAAATACTATTCCTATTAGGGTTTTTTACCTTATCCCTATCGTATACGCAAGACTTTTCCTGGGACCCGGAGTTCTTTGAAGCAGATCAAAGTGTAAGTCTTACCATTTCGAATTTTGATCCCCAGGCAGAATGGGGCGTTTCCGATATTTATTTATGGGCCTGGCACTTCGACGCCAATGGCGACTTTGCAGGAAACCCACCAGCCACAGGGTCCAACTTTGGTGATTCCCCTGAATCGGCCAAATTCACTAGCAATGGTGACGGCACCTACACTTTTAACTTTGGTGTTGTCCAGGACTTTTTTAATGACCCTGGCATCACAACCATTGGATTCCTTATAAAATCACAGGATGGCTCGAACCAGAGTGGTGACAATTTAAAAAATGTTGGAGTAGTTAGAATCAACGTCTCCTCCCCAGATTCTGATTTTATTCTGGTCAATTCGGGAGATGACGTCGAGATAAGAGCAATTGTAGAGTTCCAGGGCCAAACAACCGTCATGGGAAGCTTTGAGCTGTACTTTGATGACGGAAACAGCCAGACTTTGGTCGACAGCGGTAGCTGTGGTACACCTACCTGTGTGGCTGTAGCTTCCAATGTCACCGAAAGCGGTATTCTCCGATTTGTCGGCACACCGCCGGGAGAAACTTTAACTGCTGAGGCAAGTTTTGAATTATTTATCATTCCTACCGTGATCGAAGAAGCCCTTCCCGCCAATGTTGAAGATGGCATCAATTATGGCTCGGACAATACACGGGCCACTCTGGTGCTCTCGGCTCCGGGAAAAGAATTTGTACAGGTGGCCGGTAGTTGGAACAATTACATCCCGGGAAATGAGGATATCATGAAGCGCGATCCATCTACCGGAAAATACTGGTTAGAGATCACTGGTTTGGAGGCAGGAAAAGTGGAGACCTACCAGTACTGGGTATTCGATACCGATCCCATCCAAGGTTCTCCTGAATTGGTAAAAACAGCAGATCCTTTTTCTACCTTGGTACTATCACCTTTTGACGATCCCTTTATACCTGAATCCTCTTACCCAAATATCCCAGACTATCCGGAAGGCCAGGAAAGGGAGGTCACTCTTTTAGAAACAGGTCAAACCCCCTACAACTGGCAGGTTACTGATTTTGTGAAGCCAAAAAAAGAAGACCTGATCGTTTATGAAGTGCTGGTCCGTGACTTTGACGCGGATCGTAACTATCAGGATCTCATTGATCGAATCGACTATTTTAAAGAACTGAATGTAAACGCCCTTCACCTCATGCCGGTTATGGAATTTGAAGGGAACGAAAGCTGGGGCTACAATACGTCTTTTCACATGGCCCTTGATAAGTATTACGGGACTCCTGATAAGCTTAAAGAATTGATTGACTTGTGTCATCAGAATGGCATCGCCATTATTCTCGATCTTGTGCTCAACCATGCATTTGGCCGAAATCCAATGGTACGCATGTGGATGGACGATCCCGATGGTGATGGCTGGGGAAGACCTGCGGTAGACAGTCCTTATTTCAATGAATTCCCTACCCACGCATTTAACGTTGGAAGTGATTTTAACCACCAGCAACCACTTACCCAGGAATACACCCGAAGAGTGATCAAGCACTGGATCGAGGAATACAAGATTGACGGTTTTCGTTGGGACCTGACCAAGGGGTTCACCCAGAACTGCGGCAATGGCACTGATGGTGGTGATTTTGGTTGTACTCAGAATTACCAGCAAGATCGAATTGACGTGTTAAGAGACTACGCAGATTATTCATGGTCGTTGGATGACACCCACTATGTGATCTTTGAACACCTGGGCTCTGATAATGAGGAGCAGCAATGGGCCAACTACCGCATAGGGGAAGGAAAAGGAATCATGATGTGGGGTAAAATGACCGATGAATACAATGAGCTTACCATGGGACAAAACGGTAACAAAAACATTAGCCGAATGGGGTATCAAAGTCGCGGTTTTACGGAAGCAAGGCTTATGGGCTATCCGGAGAGTCATGACGAAGAACGTTTGATGTATAAAAACATTGCGTTTGGTAATTCCAGTAACCCTTCTCATGATGTAAAGGACCTGAATGTTGCTCTGTCGCGCATGTCAGCCCTCGGAGCGGTCTCTGTGCTGGTACCGGGACCAAAAATGATCTGGCATTTTGGCGATCTGGGTATGGATAATTCGATCTGGACATGTAGCAATGGATCTGTGGATATAGGCAATGACAACTGCAAACTCGACACCAAACCTCAGCCCCAGTGGGCAGAAAACTGGCTCAGTGATGCACTCAGACGTCAGATCTATGACGATTGGGCGCTGATGCATGCTCTAAAAATCAATGAACCGGTTTTTGAAGGCGACTACACGATTACCTCCAGCAGTAATAATTACACACCGAGAATTGATATTTTTGACACGTCTATTCCCAGTACAGAATTGAGAAATGTGATCATTCTGGCCAATTTTAACGTAACCGATGAATCGGTGGACACAAACTTCCCGGCGGGAGTCACCGATACCTGGTACGACCTAATGGACCCAACGGGTAATACAACGGTGAGTAATTCCACAACATCCATTAGTATTCCGGCCGGGCAATTCAGAATTCTTGGAAATGCAGCTTCCGAAGCACTTAGCCTGGATGAGAACAGTTTAAATTCTGTAAGACTGTTTCCTAACCCAACGAGTCAGTTTTTCAAACTAAATAAGCTGGTTAGCGAAGTGGAAGTATTTGACCTAACCGGAAAACAGGTAAAATATTTTAAAGGCACCTTTGATCAAAACCATGAATTTAACATAGGCGATCTGAACACAGGAGTATATGTGCTCCGTGTATTTGATGGCAATGGTCAAACCATGACCTCTAAGTTAGTCAAGCTCTAAATTTTTAAGTGTTATTGTTGAGCGAAAAGCCCCGAGATCGGGGCTTTTTTTATGGAATCAGTTTTCTGAGGACCTCAGCAGCATATTCCGGTGTATGATCACGCTGTGGGGTGGCAAACATCTCATAACCCACCATAAACTTTTTTACGGTGGCACTGCGAAGCAATGGCGGATAAAAGCTCATGTGCCAGTGCCAGTGTGGAGAGGGATTCCCATTGGTTGGGGCCTGATGGATACCGCTCGAATAGGGAAAGCTTGTATTAAACAGACGATCATAGACCTGCGTGGTTATGGAGATGGCTTCAGAAAAACTGCGTGCCTCTGCGGGAGTAAGTTCTAAAAGAGTACGTTGGGCTCGCTTCGGTACAAGCATGGTCTCGTAAGGCCAGATGGCCCAAAAGGGTACTAACACCACAAAATCGGAATTCTCGTAGATAAGTCGTTCCTGAGCATGTAGTTCCAGATCGAGGTAGGCCGTTAGTAAAGTGCTTCCCTTTTTTTGAAAGAAGGCCTCCTGTTGCCGATCCTTCTTCAGAATTTCATCGGGTATGGATCGGTGTGCCCAGATCTGCCCATGGGGATGTGGGTTGCTGCAACCCATGATGGCACCCTTATTCTCAAAGATCTGTACGTAGTTGATCTCCTCTCGACTTCCCAATGACCCAAACTCTGATTGCCATAATCGCACAACCTGCTCAATTTCGTTAACAGATAATTTAGCAAGACTCTTTGAATGATCGGGGCTAAAGCAAACCACCCTGCAAATCCCCGTTTCCGTCTCAGCCCTAAGCAAATTATTTGTGAACTGTGCTTCAGGGAGTCCCTCCTGAATGGCCGCAAAATCATTGGTAAACACAAAAGTGGATGTGTATTGAGGATTTTGAGCGCCATTGGCTCTGGTATTTCCGGGACATAAATAACAAGTCGGATCATAAGCCAAACCATTCGTCTGGCTGCCCTCTTCCTCTTGTCCTTGCCAGGGCCGTTTGGAGCGATGAGGGGATACCAGTATCCACTCACCGGTCAATATGTTATACCTTCTGTGAGATACCTTATTTAATTCGTTTAGTTCCATCTGATAGTCTTACATTAATAATGGTACAAGGCGTCTGAAACCGTTTGTAGTATGCTCCACTTATTGCCTTAATGAAATGCTCCTGTTGCTGTGATTGAACAAGATTTATGGTACAACCACCAAATCCGCCGCCCATCATTCTGGAGCCAAGCACATAGGGCTTGTTTCTAGTGAAATCAACCAGAAAGTCCAGTTCTTCGCAGCTTACCTCATAGTTGTTTTGCAAGCCCTTGTGAGATTGGTACATAAGTTCTCCCATGCACTTAAGGTCTTTCCGATCCACTGCCTCTTTAAAGGCAAGGACACGGTTATTTTCCTCAACAACATATAGCGCCTTTTGATACGCTTTTAAAGGAATCTTTTGATTGTTTTCTTCCAGTTCCGTCAGGGTCACTTCTCTGAGAGTGGTTTTTCCCAAAAGCGAAGCCACCTGTTCACAAGCTACCCTGCGTTGGTTATAGGCACTATCTGCCAACGTATGCTTTACGTTGGAATTGATCAATAAGATCGTATAGCCATTCATATCTATGGAGTGCTTCTCGGACTTCATGGTTTTGCAATCGAGAAACAAGGCAGCACCCTCCAAACCAAACATACTGGCAAACTGGTCCATGATCCCGCATTTCACACCCACATAATGATGCTCAGCAGCCTGTGAGATATAGATCATCTCATTCTTTGAAAGACCTAGATGTAATAGCTCATTTAATCCAAAAACAAACGCATTTTCCAGAGCGGCTGACGAGGACATCCCAGAACCAGGATCTATGGTCCCACTAAAAATCACCTTTATCTGACCAAGTGGGAGGTCTCTTTTATTTAGTTCTGCAATTATTCCTAAAAAATAGTCCCTCCAGGAACCTTGAGTTGCCTGTTCTTGACGGAAGACATCAAACTCCATTGATTCGTTAAAGTCCAGAGCCCTGATTTCAGATCGGTTGTCCGACGAAGTCCCAATAGCCAGGTATATCCCCTTGTCTATCGCCGCCGGAAACACATAACCATCATTATAGTCTGTGTGCTCACCTATAAAATTGATCCTTCCCGGAGAAAAAACCACCAGGGGTTCCTCATGAAATGAAGCGGTAAAAGCTGTTATGACCTTGTTTAGTACTACCTGATCCATTTTTTTTAGATTTACCAAAACATCGCATAGAGTGCCACAAGAATCAGCATAATTACAAATGCACCGATATTGAATTGCGGAGCGGTTTTAAATAAGGCCCTGTTGACCTCGATTCCTTTATCATCATTAACACCTCTGCGCTGGAGGTAGCTGGCTAACAATATGATTCCCATGGTTAACAAAAGTGTATATCCCATCTGATCCATAAACGGCACATCAACAAATAAAGGTGAAGAGGACCAGCCCTTTGGTGCCACCTTAAAATACATGGCAATAGGAATGGAGGCGATCACGCCGATAATTGCCGCTTTGTTGGTTGTTTTTTTCCAAAACAAACCCAGAAGGAACACTGCCAGGATACCTGGACTTACCACCCCGGTATACTCCTGAATGAACTGGAAGGCCTGATCAATACCCCCTAACAGAGGCGCTATGATGCAGGCAATGACCAGCGCGACAGCAGCTGATACACGTCCCGTATTCACTGTGGCCTTGTCACTGGCATTTCTATTGATGTATTCTTTATAGATGTCCATGGTAAAAATAGTTGAGGTCGAATTAAGCATAGAAGCCAAAGAGCTCACAATTGCCGCAGTGAGGGCTGCAAATGCAACCCCTTTTAAGCCTACCGGAAGAAACTGGAGTAACCAGGGATAGGTTTTATCGGCAGCCTCGAGAGATGGCAAATTGAGCTGTCCGATGGCTCCCAATCGGGACATAATTTCCGGATCGTTGACCATTACATAGGCGGCAATACCCGGAATAACAACAATTAAGGGGATGAGTAATTTTAAAAAGGCAGCAAACAAAATTCCTTTCTGGGCTTCAGGAAGTGATTTTGCAGCAAGAGTCCGCTGTATGATGTATTGATTGAATCCCCAGTAATACAAATTAGCCACCCACATTCCTCCAACGAGGACCGCTATTCCGGGAAGGTTCTTGTACTCGGGATTCGAGCTGTCTAAAATCATCTCAAAACGTTCAGGGACTGCTTCATAGACGGTTGACAGACCGGCCAAAAATCCTTCACCACCAGATACCTGATCCAGTGCCAGATAAGTTGTGACCAGACCTCCAAACACCAGGAACACCACCTGAATAACATCTGTCCATGCCACTGCTGATAGTCCTCCGTACAAGGAATAGGCGGCAGCGAATAAGGAGAGACCAATAACACCATAGATAAGTGGTATGCCCATAATGGTTTCCAGAGCCAGCGCTCCCAGATAAAGTACAGAGGCCAGGTTCACAAAAACGTAAAGGGCGATCCAGAAGACTGCCAGAATGGTTTTTAAGTTGGTGGAATAGCGTTGTTCAACAAACTCAGGGATGGTGTAAAGCCCCTTTTTTATGAAAATTGGCAGAAAGTACTTTCCAACAATGATCAGGGTAAGAGCTGCCATCCACTCATAGGAAGCAATAGCCAAACCCGAGGCAAAACCGGAACCGGACATTCCTATAAACTGCTCAGCCGATATATTCGCAGCTATGAGTGAGGCTCCGATGGCCCACCAGGGCAGTGATTTACTGGCTAGAAAATAATCTTCTGCATTCTTTTGTTTCCCTTTCTTATCACGAGAGACCCATAGCCCTATTCCTAAAATCATGAGGGCATAGCCGATAAAAATAACATAGTCCCAAAATTGAAAACCGGAGTTCATTTAAATGTTCTATTTGTTTGGTTAGTTAGCATTTTGTCGTAGGTATATTTTCCACACTCTGGACATGGATCGCTGAGGCTCTAGTATTTGCAGCCCTATTTTGTTGTTAAAGCTATCTGAAATTCCCGTCATGGGCTCGATTGCCAGGTAGTTCTCATCATTAGGGGTATACACCTGGAGATAGTTATCGGCCTTCGGAAAAAAAATTTCCAGGCAGCGGTGTCCATTTTGGAACAGGACTTTGTTGTCCTTTAGCAAAAAAGCGTGGTCCAGTTCTTCAGACATAGTGAGCGAAACGGCTTCTTCTCTTCTTTTGAATCCAGTTGTAATTCCTGTTTCATCCGTTTGGTACTCGGCTTTCAGATTAAAATCAAGCTGAGCTTTGCCGGGGTCAGCGACATAGAAATAAGGGTGCCAACCCATTGTCAAAGGAAGTAATTGCGTACCTGTATTTTTAACAGATATGGTAAGATCAAGGCTGCTTGCCATAAATCTATAAGTGACTCTTGTTTCAAATGGAAAGGGATATCCATCTAAGACACCATCGTAATGACAAGAGAGACCTATTTGAGCCATCTCTTCCTGCAGAATCTGTTCCTCAACAGTAAAATTGCCATGGTGCAAAAGACCATGTATGGCATGATGGTGCTGGCCGTTTTTAGGGAGACTAAAGGTCTTTCCATCCAAATGATACACCCCGTTATTGATCCGGTTTACGAAGGGAACCATAATGGCACTGGCAAAGTGGCTCTTATAGCCTCCTTGTGGCTCGCCGATAACGGGGTTTTCACCTACCTCCCAACGAGCAAGGCGAGCACCTTCGTTTAATTGAATAACTGCCTTAATCAAGCGATCCCTGCGCAGAACCAGCAGGCTGTTATTTTCTGCCACAGTTATGAATGCATTGCCACACATGTTATAAAGAATTTCGTTTGATGACTTGCATTGGATTTTCTATTTGTAGGGTCGCATTGGATTGTATCATGTCAGCAAGACCTTCGCCCATCACAGCGAAATCTGTAGAAATGGTGGTGATGCCTTCACCCACTATTTCCTTGAGAGGGGTCTCATTATAAGCAACGATCCCCACGTCCTTGCCTAAACGCAAGTTCTTAGATCGGAGTTCTTTCAAAATAGCGATGAGCTCCTTGTCGTCCAAAATGAGGTATACCTTGCGCCTTTCAATCTCAACAGGAACCCCGGGAGCGATCTCATAGGGTACATGATGATCCTGACAAAACAACTCAAAGCCTTCCTTAATTCCCGAGGGTTGGTTTTTTGAATTAAAAACCAGTACAATACTTTGGTAAGGCCTAATATCTTCAAGGAGTTCAGCAAGCCCCTTCCGTATGTTATCCTTAAAATTCTGATAGATCGCAGCATATGCCCTGAGCTCTTCCTGTAACTGGTCAAGAATGTAAACCTTGTCCTGAGGTAATTGAGAAATAGCGGCTCTAATATTGGCTAAATTGGCCGGCATGATCACGTAGTAATTATATTCTCTTGCTTTCTCTTTGATCAGGGTGCTAAATACCTCCTCATTAAAATGGTGAAAATAAATATCTACCTGCACATTGTTTTCTAAACCGTTTATAAAAGCATTATACAGATCCTCCTTGAAGGCGTTCAACTCATCAAAAAGCAAGAAAACCTTGTATTTAAGATGTACCTTATTACTTTTTACAAAGTAACCCTTTCCCACTACAGACTCTATAATTCCCCTGCTTTTGAGGTCCTTAAAGGCCATGAGCACAGTATCTCTGGAAAGCCCGTATTGGGTTCTTACTTTATTGAGCGAAGGCAGTGGGTCTCCTGGAGCTAGCTCACCCAAGCGAATCGCCTCTTCTATCCCTGAGATGATTTGTTTGTACTTAGGTTGGTTGGATTTGTTTATGAGTTTTTGCCTGATCACAAAACAAATATAACAAACTGGTAGGTACTAGTAGGATTTTTTTAGTGATTTTCATACATTAGCTCAAATGATGTCTTTATGAAAAAAGTAACCTCGGTACTTGTTGTGGCCAGCTTTAGTTTGCTGCTAAGCATGGTTAATTGTAGCAATTCGGATCAAAAAAACGACCAAGCAGACCAGACAAGCAGCGAACAGAAAATTGATTTTTACTACGGTGCTGACCTATCATATGTAAATGAAATGGAAGACTGCGGCGCTATTTATAAAAACAGGAACAACCAGATAACTGACCCCTATCAGATCTTTAAAGAAGAGGGGGCTAATTTAATACGTTTGAGATTATGGCACAATCCCCAGTGGACTGATTATTCCGATTTTGAGGATGTAAAAAGATCCATTCAAAGGGCCAAGGCAAATCATATGCAGGTCCTCCTGGACTTTCATTATTCAGACACCTGGGCAGATCCTGAGCATCAGCAAATACCCTCCGCATGGATTGATGAGATCGATGACCCCATTGCCCTAGGGGAACTGCTTTATGACTACACCTTCACTACTTTAGCGCAATTGTGCGATTCAGGCCTGTGCCCCGACATGGTTCAGATAGGCAATGAGATCAACCCTATGATCTTACAGGATGGTGAATTGGAATGGCCCATTGACTGGGATCGAAATGCTTACCTCATCAACCAGGGTCTAAAGGCTGTAAAAGACCTTAATACAGACCGCGATCTCAGCGTCGAAACCATGCTCCATATTGCACAACCTGAAAATGCCTTATGGTGGTTCGAACAAGCTACGACAAATGGGGTGACAGAGTTCGACTGGATAGGCCTCTCTTACTATCCTAAATGGTCTGAATACAAGATCTCAGATGTTGGCGATGCCTTTTCCACCCTTATCAATACCTACAACAAAAAGCTCATGGTGGTAGAAACAGCCTACCCCTTTACTCTCAATGGCTGGGACAATGCCGGTAATATTCTGGGGACCGACGCTTTAGTGGAGGGGTATGCAGCCACTATCGAAGGTCAGTTGAATTATATGAACGACCTGAGGGCGGTTGTAGCAGCCTCAGGAGGAACAGGCCTTGTCTATTGGGAACCTGCTTGGGTGTCTACAAATTGCAGTACCCTCTGGGGGCAGGGATCACACTGGGAAAACGCCACTATGTTCGATGAAAACAACAAAGCTCATGACGGCATCTCATTTTACAATGAGGGTCGTAATGAATAAGCACATCTTATGAGAATACCCTTAATCCTTTTATTTTCCATGTTCCTTTTACAATTTTCAACTCAGGCCCAGGTGCGAGAGGTCATTACTCTTCAAAAGGGTTGGACCTTTACCAAATCCAACCCCGATGGTGCCCATCAACCAAACTATAACGATACCGATTGGGAAGAGGTGAAAGTTCCTCACGATTGGGCTATTTATGGCCCTTTTAATAAGGAAATTGATAAGCAGGTGGTTGCCATCGAACAAAACGGAGAAACCATAGCCACTGAGAAGACCGGACGCACCGGCGCCTTACCTTATATTGGTACCGGTTGGTACAGAAACCTATTCTCTATTCCTGAGTTACAAGCTCATCAGCGGGTTCTGATCCTCTTTGAGGGAGCTATGAGCGAACCGGAAGTGTTTATCAATGGTACCAAGGTTGGAGAATGGAAGTATGGATACAGCTATTTTTATTTTGATATTACAGAACAAATCCTTCCAAAACAAAAAAACCTGCTCGCCGTAAAACTTCGAAATCTAGGAGAGTCCTCGCGGTGGTATCCGGGAGCGGGCTTGTATAGAAATGTCCGCTTGATCATACAAGATCAATCGGGATTTGATCAATGGGGGACCTTTATATCCACACCCTACATCACTGACCAGGTTGCTCAGGTCAATATAAAAACAACGGTTTCGGGAAAGGGCTTACGTCTTCAGGCAGAGCTCTATGATATGAATGATACGTTTATTCAATCTGCTAAGAGCAATGCGCAGTACGGAAACAGGTTTGAACTCAATATCCCTGTTCAGGATCC
This sequence comes from uncultured Winogradskyella sp., assembly GCA_963966315.1. Taxonomy (GTDB): domain Bacteria; phylum Bacteroidota; class Bacteroidia; order Flavobacteriales; family Flavobacteriaceae; genus Winogradskyella_A. Next base: position 18,351 of record CAWZYX010000043.1, read on the forward strand.
CCTTCTATGGAGTCCGGAAACGCCTCATTTGTATGTAGCTAAACTCCAATTGTATAAAGGTGATACCTTAATTGATGAAATTACTCAGCGCTTCGGGATAAGGAGTATTTCCTTCCAGGCCGGTACAGGATTCACCCTTAATGGGAAAGTGACCAAATTCAAGGGCGTGTGCCTGCACCATGATCTGGGACCCTTAGGTGCTGCGGTCAATAAGGCGGCGTTGCGGCGGCAATTGCGCATCCTGAAGGATATGGGATGTAATGCCATTAGATCGGCACATAACATGCCTTCCTTTGAACAGTTAGAACTCTGTGATGAAATGGGATTTATGTTCATAGCTGAAAGTTTTGACGAATGGGCAAAACCCAAGGTTAAGAATGGTTACAATCGGTTTTTTGAGGAGTATGCGGAACGGGATGTGACGAATTTGGTGAGAGCCACAAGAAATCATCCCTCGATAGTTATGTGGAGTGCGGGTAATGAAGTACCCGATCAATGGGGGTCTGAAGGGGTCAAACGTGCCAAATGGCTACAAGACCTATTTCATAAAGAAGACCCTACTCGCCCTGTCACCGTTGGCATGGACCAGGTTGAAGCCACTATGGCGTCGGGATTTGGTGCCCTTTTGGATGTACCGGGTCTCAATTACCGCACACATCTTTACCAGGAAGCTTACGAGCGTTTCCCTCAAGGTTTTATTCTAGGCTCTGAAACAGCATCCACCGTAAGCTCTCGAGGCGTCTATAAATTCCCTGTTGAACGCGCCAGCATGAAAACCTATCCGGATTTTCAGGCTTCTTCCTATGATATGGAACACTGCAGCTGGTCTAACCTCCCTGAAGACGATTTTCTTCTTCAGGACAGCTATCCCTGGGTGATCGGCGAATTTGTATGGACGGGATTTGATTATCTGGGCGAACCTACCCCATATGACGAATTCTGGCCTTCAAGGAGCTCCTATTTTGGGATCAGTGACCTGGCTGGGCTGCCCAAAGATCGCTTCTTTTTATACCGAAGTAAATGGAATACCAAAGAAGAGACTTTGCACCTTCTCCCCCACTGGAACTGGGAAGGCCGGGAAGGAGAGACCACTCCCGTGTTTGTTTATACCAGTTATGATAGTGCTGAACTATTTTTAAATGGAAGAAGTCTGGGCAAGCGAACGAAAAACGATCTGACACCTCAGCACCGCTACCGACTCATGTGGATGGACGTAGCCTACGAACCTGGAACTTTAAAAGTTGTAGCATTTGACAAAATGGGAAATGCCGTGGCCGAAAAAGAAATGACCACAGCAGGAACACCGCATCGCATTGTGCTTAAAGCAGACAGGGATTACCTTAGTGCCAATGGCGAAGACCTGTGTTTTGTAGAAGTTTCTGTGGTGGATAAGAACGGTAATCCCTGTCCTACTGCCACGAATGAACTGACCTTTGAAGTGACAGGAGCAGGCAATTTTAAAGCCGCCTGCAATGGAGATGCTACCTCTTTAGCTCCTTTTCACGTCCCCAAAATGGAACTGTTTAGCGGAAAGCTGGTACTGATTGTGGAATCGACAGAAAAAGCTGGTACGATCGATTTAAATGTTAGAGGGAACGGTCTGGAGCCAGAGCTTATTCAAATTAAAAGTCTGTAAATTAATTTTCCTCCTTGGTTAACTGATCATCTTCCCAATAGCCTTTGGTGATGACATTGCCATCCTTTCCGTAAAAAATTCCATAGCCATTGCGCATGTCATTTTCCCAATGACCAGTGAATTTTTCCCCAGAGGTCCAATAATAGGTTCCCATGCCACTACGCTGATCGTTCTTATACTCCCCTTCGTAGTGTTCCCCATCAATCCAATAGAAAACGCCCTTACCATGGCGTTCATTGTTCAGCCATTCTCCTTCGTACCGACTCCCAGAGTCTAAAATAGCTATCCCATACCCCGTGGCTTTTTTATGCTTTACTTCACCAACATAGTGTAATTTGTTACCTTTTCCGCTTGTAAAAGTGATGTATTCGCCATATACCCTATTCCGAACCTGATTCTTTATGTTTTGTAGCTGCCTCCTGGATTTCTCTAAAGCAAAATTCAACGAATCGATTGTTCTTTGGGCCTGAGGCACGGTTTCCAAAGTAGTACTAATGGAGTCTTTTGTGCGCTGAGGACTTTCTAATTCGCGTGTCCTTTGCTCCATTTGCTGAAGCCTTTTTGCCGCCACAAGGCGAAACTCAGTGGAGAAGTCAGGATCATCAGACAATTCATGATACTCCTGTATAGCGCGACGGTACTCGCCTCTTATAAGAAGTGAATCGGCCGTGGATAATTGACGCTGTCTTTGCACGAGATCACCCTCATCCTCAGAAGTCATTCGAAACTGTTCAACCTTTGTGCTCAGTTGCTTATTTTTATAAAATAAATACCCGCACAGTCCCACAAGCAGGATAAGAGGCAAAAGGATAGCAGATTTAGATGGTTTAAAAGCAGACATACTATCCGAATTTAATCCCGAAAATGAATTTCGGGTAGTTTGTTTTTTATGCTCCTGATGTCCGGTGAAAAATACAAATGCATCCTTACTGTATAACTTTGATTATAAATATTACCATTTGCCAGAGTTTGACCAAATGAATACATAAATCCTGCTGCCACCGTTAGTCTGGGATTGATGATATATCCGAGGGTTGTGGTCAAACGCAAGTCTTCCAAAGGACTGCCAACCACTGCCTTTCCACTCTGCATGATTAATTCAGATTCCGGTGCAATATACAGAGACTTGGCCTGAAGGCTTGGCGTGTTTAAAGGTATTTTTAATCTGAACATATATCGCCAACGGTTTCTGAAGATGTAATCAGCATCCTCCGCAAATGACTTTGACCAGCGATGTTCGATCCGGAGTCTGTGATAAACCATGGCACTCCATACAGGTAAAGCGAACTGATACTGGTGCCAAATCCTGTATTCTGGTAAAAGGTTGACATCTTCAGAAATGTCTCCTGAGTCGAAATTCAGGCGTAATACCCCTCCAACACAAAAATTAAAATTCTTGTCGTAAATATACCCAATGGCATGACGCATATAAATCTGAGACCATTGGCCTACGATTGGTGTATTGGGCGTCTCCTCGAACCTAAAATGCGTCTGAGCCACCCAAAACAAGCGTTTAGAGATCCTGATATTTCCGTAGGTATTGATCCACAATTTGGTTTTGGGTTCCAGGAAAATGGAGGATTCAGGCCGTACTTCAGCTTCCTGGGCTTCCAGTTTTAAAGTCACCGCTGCAAAAATCAAAGCAAACAGAAGTGGAGACCAATTATTTGATATGTGCCGGATCTTATTCATTGAGATCTGTTAGACCAAGTCGACTCAACACTTCCTCAGGTTCCTTGGTTCTTTTTAGTTTTCGTTCCAGCTTTTTAGTCTCCTCTTTTCTCAAGTCGATCATGCGCTGATGCAAGCGATTGAAGTTATTGATTCTTTGATTTATGTTATCACAGGTCAACTGCCTTTCTACCAGGTTCAAATAGTAGGGGACAATAACTGTCTCTTATACACATCTCCGAGCCCACGAGACCGAGGCTGAT
>CAWZYX010000044.1:0-21860 GCA_963966315.1 uncultured Winogradskyella sp.
AATGGTAGCTACGGACTTCGTGTGGAAAGTAACTATGCCGTGAGATACAAATTCAATGGAAATTTCGGATTTAGATATGAGAAGCTAATCAACAGTGAACGCGGCTTTCCTGATTTTCAGCAAAGTGTTATCTACAATATCAGATGGTCTCATTCTCAGGATTCAAAGGCAAGTCCCAGTTCAAGATTTTCTGCGTCGGTCAATTTAGGAAGTAGTCAATACTATCGTCAGTCCATTAATCAGGTAAATCAATCGAACTTTTTGAACAATACATTGGCGTCTTCAGTGTCATATTCCAAAACATTTGAAGGCCAGCCACAGGTGAACCTGAACGTCTCTGCGACGCATTCTCAGAATACCAACACTGAGCAAATAGACCTCACACTCCCAACATTACAAACCTCTGTTGGAAGGGTGTTTCCTTTCGAGCCAAAAAGCGGGGCTAAAAAAGGAGCCATTCAGAACATTAACTTTCAATATAACAACCGTTTTGAAAACAGGATAAGAACCACAGATTCGCTATTTGGTAAGTCCGAAATGTTTGATGCTGCCAGAACAGGCATGGAACATAACATTCCCATTGCCACCAACTTTAAAGTGTTTAATCACTTTAGTGTGTCTGCCAGCACCAATGTGAGGGAGGTATGGACGCTTAACACCATAAATGAATTCTATGATGAAGCAACGCAGCAAGTTACCCAAATAGATGTGAATGGTTTTGATCGTTTTCTTACTTATAATTTTGCAACAAGCATCGGAACATCGCTCTATGGGTTGTTCAACTTTGAAAAAGAGGGAAAAGACAGGAAAATTAAGGCCATAAGACATGTGATGCGCCCGAGCATTAGTTATACCATTACCCCTGCATTTGATCAGTATTATGATACTTATTCCTACGTGGATTCAGAGGGAAATGTTGTTGAAGAGGAATTCACCCGATTCGAGGGATCTTTATTTGGAAGTCCTAGTCAAAACTTTTCAAATTCAATGGGGATAGGTCTGAGCAATAATTTTGAAGCTAAGGTGCGGGACAGAGATTCTACCAAGACCGAACCAAAAAAGATTGTTTTACTGAACAACTTCAATTTCAACACCTCATATAATTTTGCAGCAGACTCTTTAAGATGGGCTCCTTTGCGCATGAATGGTGGTACTCAGATTCTCAATAATAAAATGAATATCAATTTTAGTGCTGTTTTTGACCCATACGCTCTTGATAACAATAATCGTCGAATCAATAAGTTCAATATAGATAACGGTGGGAGCCTGTTGAGATTAGTTGGTGCTAATTTGAACATGAGTTACTCTCTGAGTAATGAAACGTTCAAAGGTGACGAGGAATCCGGACTGGATGAGCGCGAACGTGATCGGTCAGTAGGTTCCGGTGGTAGGGCGGATGATCTCTTTGGCCGGTCTCAGGATTTCGCCGACAGAAGCTTTGCCAACAAAGATCAGTCAAATGACGAATCTGAAAATGATTTCTATAAATTTGAAATTCCCTGGTCCTTGCGTTTTGCCTATACGGTTAATTATTCGAACCTTGCTCGTGAGAATAGGATTTCGTCCCAGTCTCTCATGTTTTCTGGAGACATAGAACTTTCACCTCGATGGAATTTTGGCTTCTCTTCAGGTTACGACTTCGTGAATCAAGGATTTACATACACCCAATTCCGTTTCGGAAGAGACCTTTTGAGCTGGCGTATGGACTTCACCTGGATTCCTTTTGGGCAAAATTCCTCCTGGAATTTCTTCATTGGTATTAAATCAAACGTCTTACAGGATCTTAAATATGAACAACGAAGACAACCAGACCGTCAGGTTGGCTCTTAAATAGCATAGCTCTATGTCAAAAAAAATCATAGTAACACAAAATGCTCCAGCACCGATTGGTCCCTATAATCAAGCCGTTTTATCGGGAAATACCCTGTACACTTCTGGACAGATCGCAATGGATCCGATGACGGGTCAATTGGTCAATGACAGTATTGAAAATGAGACCAGGCAGGTCATGCGAAATATGGAAGAAGTTTTAAAAGCAGCAGGCATGGGATTTGAGCATGTAGTTAAAACAACCATATTTATAAATGACATGAAACAGTTTTCAAAAATTAACAGTGTTTATGCTGAATTTTTTGATGAACATTCTGCACCTGCCAGAGAAACTGTAGAAGTTTCGAATTTACCCAAGTACGTGAATATAGAAATAAGTATGGTTGCTGTTCTGTAGTTAGGCCTTCAATTGAGCGCAAAATTCACTGCTGCACGTGCGTGAATGGCAGTGGTATCAAAATAGGCGATGCTCACATCAACCGGTCTTAAGAGCAATGAAATTTCAGTACAACCTAATATCACACCTTGCACACCTTCTTTAATGGATTTACTTATTATTTCCTTTAATTGAGATCTGGACTCTTGTTTGATGATGCCATGCACTAATTCCGAATAAATGATATGGTGCATCGTCTGCTGGTCTTTAGCATTAGGAACCAAACAGTTAGTTAAGTACTTGTTTTTTAAAATGGAGGGGTATAATTCACTTTCCATCGTAAATTTAGTGCCCAGTAGTAGCACACGGTCTATTCCTTCTTTCCTGATCTGTTCTCCCGTGGCTTCTACAATATGCAGAAATGGAACCGAAGTATGGCTCTTTATTGCCTGAGCACATTTGTGCATAGTATTAGTGCAAAGGATGATGAGCTCAGCACCTGCCCTTTCCAGGTTGATAGCCGATTCGATCATTAGCTCATTAAGTGCCCCCCAATCTTGCTGATGTTGTAAATGTTCAACTTCCGCAAAATCAACAGAATCCAAAACGAGCTTACAGGAATGAAATCCTCCTAGTCTTTCCCTTATTTGTTGGTTCATGAGCTGATAGTAGATTAAAGTTGATTCCCAACTCATACCACCAATAAGACCTATTTTTTTCATGGGATTAAATGCTTAGCAAGCCAGTTACCCTTTTCTGCTTTATTTGTTTACCTGTAATAATCCCGAACCCAGGCAATCATTTGATTATCGGTCATGCTATCTGCTGTTTTAACTTCCATTTTATCAGGCTTCAAGTATTTGAAATTATTCTTGATCTCTTCAAAAAACTTCTGTCCTGTTTGTGCAGGCCCAAAAATGACAAGTCGATGGAAATCAGGGATCTGTTTAATGACCTCAGAGAAATAGTTACGGTACTGATGTTTCTCGCGCTCCAGATATTTGCTGTCGTGAACAACATCCTGAGGTCCTCCTTTTAAACGTGTACCACTCCCTCCTTTAGATTTAAATTCTTCCACATCAGAGGAAACAACTTTCAAAAGCTGCCCGCCGTTTTCAGTAGTGATGATTTTAGCTTCCCTTTTGTCCATCCAGACTCCTAATTCTGTTGCCATAATAATAAAATTTAAAAAAATCCTACATCTTTAAAAGTTACGAAATATTCGTAAAATTTCATAATAAAAACGTCTCGAAAAAGCACTGCATGGAATTTATCTTAAAGGGCAAAAGGCATTAGCAGCTATGAATTATGAGGTCTGTTTTTATTGCTAGTAGCTAAGTAGTAATTAATAAGAGAATCGGTTACTAATCAAGAATTCACCAACTGTCATTCCAGCCTCACCATTGGATCTTTTTTTATAAAGATTTTCTGAATTCGTGTTTCACCCAGTCCACCTCCATCACCCACTCACCTTTCATAGCTGAATCGGTGATCTTGGCATAATTGAGGATAGCAAACATAGGTTCAGGGTAGTTATCCCCCTCTCCTTCATTGCGGTAGATCTCTTTCCCATCCAGTCTGTAGACCAGATCACTCCCTTCCCACTCCACCGAATACTCATGAAATTCGTTCAAGGTCGTTGGAAAATCCCTTCTGTAACTCCACCAGTCCCCTTTATCACATTCCTCAAGACTTTTAATGGCACCGGTCGTGAAGCGGTCCTTTAGATGATCGCCATGGTGTTCAAAGATGTCTATCTCTCCAGAACCTGTCAATGGCCAGCAAACATCTTCATCACTCTCCTGAACTGGTGGCTCATTATTTCGGGCACCCAACAACCACCAGGCAGGGAACATACTTGCCTCCCCATTACTTGACAATTTAAGTCGAGCGGTCCATTTACCCTTGACAAACTCCTTTCTGTTCTTCGAGCAAATTCGACCAGCAACATATTCAGTGTCCGGGTGTTTATTTCCATGCTTGTCCAGGTTGTTACAGGGACGTTTTTCACCAATGTTTACCACCTTAAGCTTTAGGGTGCCATCACTTACCTCGCGGGTCCCGAATTCGTTATCCGGCACATAGCAATGTGTTTCATTGTTCACCCACAGCAACTGATCTTGCCAGTTTTCTTCATTAAACGTTTGGAAGTCATCGTAAAAATCAACCTCCCAAACCGAGTCTGATTGTTCAGGCATTTTTTCTTTTTTTTGGCCACAAGAGGCAGCCATCAGTGTCAAAAGTACACATAAGATCGATTGAGAAATCTGCTTCATCATTAAAATTTATTCAAAAGTGGTTATCCAACTTATTGCATCTACTCGATATTCATCGGGCAGGATATGTCCAGAATCAAAATACTTAACGTTTTTATGTTCAGACGGAACCAAAGAGAGGAAACGACTAATTTCTTCATCTGTGGTATAGAAGTCCTTTGTACCCATCAGTAAAAGAATAGGTGCCTGTTGAAGCCCTGCGTGCTTCATAGGCGTTATCGCCATCTGACCTTCAATAGTCTTATTGGAAAACGAAAAGGCCTCAAGTCCTCGCGCAGGAAGATTGATAGGCGCAACACATCCCACTACACGGGTTAATCGAGTGTCGAACATGCTTAACAAAATAGCCAGATTCCCTCCTAGGCTATAACCAATTGCAGCAAAGGAAATGTGATTTGAACCGTTTTTATCGGAAATATAGTCCATGATGATCCTCAGGTCTTTGACAGTAGAGGTCACCATTGTCTCAAATAATTGAGTGTCCTTTTCATTTCTTGAAATTACCGGCGGCAGTGTTGCAGGAGATCTGAACCCTAGTTCATAACTCCGTTCCCCGTGGTATTTTACATCGGGAATTATCAGGCTGTAGCCTAAGGAAATAAGAGAGTCTTTCATGGCCTTAATATTTCTTGACCAGTCCAAATAAGGCTCAGAAGGATTGATCCAGTCCTCCTTAGAATCGCCCAGACCATGAAGTAATAGAACATACCCCTGTTCCTGCCTACTCCGATTTTCATAATGATAAAAGGGAATTTTAGAATCAAAACCATCGAGAACGACCTTTTCAAAAGTGACCAATGAATCTATTTTTTGTTGCTGTATTACCTCTGCATTTCGCTTAACCAGCTTATCATAACTAAATTTACCGATTGCATGAGTTTGCGCATAACAGTGATACATTCCGATAACACTGAATAGTACGACCTTAAAATAATTCATTTGTACTCGATTTAAAATCACCATTTGCCTGGCTATGAGGTAATGCAAGAATAAAAAGGAAGACGTAAAAAAACATCTAAAACAAGATTCCTGAACAACATTTTTTGTGGAATTATCTCTAATTCTTAATAAAGTTATAAAAAATCAACGTATCACTTTAAGTGTTCTTAGGGAGTACAGACTCTTTTTCATACTGATTGTGAATAATAATGATCAAGAGTCCGAAAAGGACTGCAACCAAAATGAGAATGGTACTCATGATCCCGCTTACTCCAAATGACAGTCTGATGAGGATGGTAGATACAATAAACCCTGAATTTCGTATGATTTTATGAAACTGATCTGTGTAAAAGAAGGATAAGAGAAGAAGAATGACATCCACTAGAATGAGTACAGTGAAAAATTCGTCAAAAAATAAGTTATTGATACTCTCAAACGATGGGAACTTATTCAAGGACAAGGATATTTCGGAAGACCAGCTAATGAGTGTTAACAAGGCCATGATAAAAAACAATGGTACTAAAAGTACAGCAATAATCTTCTTTTGTCCAATAAAGCGCTTCACCCTGGGGAGTAAAGATTGGTTGTTTCTTTTAATACGTCTGCCCTGTTTTTGAAATTGATAAATTAAATAAAACAGTATCAATGAGGCAAGCAGGTCGTATGTGAATTGAAGGTCGCCTTTTATATCAAACCAATCCGTAGAAAATTGTATGGCAGATAAGTCTTTAAATAATTTTCTGATAATGATCAGGGTAATTATTTCATATTGTTTTGTGATGTAGGTGGTAAAGGATTTTGGGAGGTAATAAATTAACAGGTATACCTCGTATATAAGAATAAACGAAAACGGCGTGTAGATGGCTGAAATAGGGTTTTTCATCAGTTCCGATTCGGATAAGAAGTTTATAAAACCATACTTAATGCCATAGATCATTAACAGATGAAAAAAAAAGCTGATTAAAGCGATGTAGAGAATCACTTTTTCGATCTTCTTTTTGGTTTCAGAAGAAAGAAATAGCCGCTCGAATGTAGTTGACAATTGAGATAACTTCATCATATCAACTCACTTCATTTATTAAAACTTCATTATTTTGAAAAGCACTGATATTTGATAAAGTTGTAGTGGTAATTTCATCCATGGCTTCTTTTGTAAAAAATGCCTGATGTGAGGTAATTAACACGTTGGGAAAACTCAATAACTTTAGTAACATATCATCCTCTATGATGCTTTCCGAAAGATCCTCGAAAAATACATTCTCTTCCTGTTCGTATACATCAATTCCCAAATACCCTACTTTTCTCAATTTAAGGCCTTCGATGACATCTGCTGTATTTATAAGAGCTCCTCTACTGGTATTTATGATCATTACCCCACTTTTCATTAGGGAAATAGAGTCGGCATTTATAATATGCCGAGTGTATTGATTTAGTGGGCAATGCAGCGAAATAATATCCGATTCCTTAAAAAGAGCTTCAAGAGAAAGGTATCGCACGCCTAAATCCTTAAGCTGATCATTCTGTTGAATATCATAAGCCACTATCTCACAATCAAAACCACTCACAACTCTGCAGAATGCCTGTCCTATTTGACCCGTTCCGATAACCCCAACGGTTTTTTTATGAATATTAAAACCCATCAGATTTTTCAATGAAAAATTCCCCTCTCGCACCCGATTATAGGCTTTATGTGTTTTACGATTAAGGGTGAGTATAAGTGCCAGAGCGTGTTCAGCAACTGCCTCAGGTGAATAAGCAGGAACTCGAACAATTCTGACACCATATTTTTTAGCTGTTTTTAAATCCACATTATTAAAACCTGCACAACGAAGGGCAATAAGCTTTACTTCTTGTTGAGCAAGGATTTTAATCGTCGCTTCATCAACTATGTCGTTTACAAAAACACAAACAGCATCGAATCCCCTTGCTAAATTTGCCGAATGTCTGTTCAAAGAATTTTCAAAATAAAAGAAATCAAAATCATAGTTCTTATTGTAGTTTTCGAAGTATTCCTGATCATATGATTTTGTGCTAAAAACAGCTATTCGCATTCTTTTCTTTTTCATTGACATGGTTGAAACTAAGCAATAAAAAGCCCCTGATAAAAAAATTAGCAATATTTTCACTTTATTTTTAAGCAGATCAGGGAATTAACTATCAACTTTGTTAGACTTTTTTACCTACTGTATGCGACGAGAAGAATTAATAGACATTATCAACAAAGAGAAGCGGGAAATCTATATTTCAGCTACACTAAAAAGGGAGTCTCAATACTTTACAGAACTACTTTTTAATACGTTTTTTGACAGTGAGACAGATACAGAAAAAGCCTTAATAGAATTAGCAGCTGTATTTCTAAAAATACGTGATCTGGCCTGCCCGGAGATCAAAGGAAAACCCTGTAAAACCTGGGACGATTTTACTGAAGCAATTCCTGATTTGTTCTGCAGACTGAAAAAGGATGCCATTGCCATATTAAAAAATGATCCTGCAGCACAGTCTGTAAATGAGGTATATCTGGCATATCCGGGCTTTTATGCCATCGCCGTTTATCGTATGGCGCGAGAGTTTTATAACCTGGGACTACCTCTTATTCCAAGGCTAATGACGGAATTTGCGCATCAGAAAACCGGTATTGACATACACCCGGGAGCTACAATTGGCGAATCATTCTTTATAGATCATGGCACTGGGGTTGTCATCGGTGAAACTACCGTGATCAAAGACCACGTGAAAATATACCAGGGGGTAACGCTCGGTGCTTTAAGTGTTAAAAAAGAATACAAAAACACCAAGAGGCACCCTACCATAGAAGAGAACGTGACCATCTACGCAAATGCCACCATTTTAGGAGGAAAAACAACCATTGGCAAAAATAGTATCATTGGAGGTAATAGTTGGTTAACCAATTCCATTCCTGGAAATTCTATTGTTAACAATACCTCTAAGGTGGAGATAATAGCTAAAAAACATGACTAAATTCATAACAGATCGGATTGGCAATACTCCCTTGGTAAAGTCAAAGGTGTTGAACCAAAACCCTAATGTTGAACTCTATTTTAAGCTGGAAGGTAATAATCCGGGAGGCAGTGTTAAGGACAGGGCAGCTTATAACATGATTAAGACTGCACTGGATCTAGAGCAGATCGATACAAACACAAAACTCATAGAAGCGACTAGTGGCAATACCGGAATTGCATTGGCCATGATCGCTGGCATCTTTAAATTGGACATAGAACTCGTCATGCCCGAAACAGCGACCAGGGAAAGGGTTCAAACCATGCGGGCTTATGGTGCCAGAGTAACCTTGCACCCTGATGGAATTGAAGGAGCACGAGACTATGCAGAGAATAAAGTTCTTAAGGAAGGGTATTTTTCATTCAATCAGTTTTCAAACGAAAATAACTGGAAAGCTCATTATAAAACGACTGGTCCCGAAGTATGGCGTGATACGGATGGATTGGTCACTCACTTTGTCTCTTCTATGGGAACAACTGGAACCATTATGGGAACCTCTCGATTTCTTAAAGAGTGTAACCCAAGCATTGAAATAGTAGGCGTTCAGCCCAAGGAAGGTTCCGAAATACCCGGTATTAGAAAATGGCCAACAGAATACCTCCCTAAAATATTTGATCCTCATCGAGTGGATCGCATTATAGAGGTTAGTCGTGATGAAGCTATAACTATGTCAAGACGTCTTGCTAGAGAAGAAGGTATTCTTGCCGGCATGAGCAGCGGCGGTGCTACATGTGCCGCAATTCAATTGGCAAATGAGTTGAAAGAGGGCGTTGTTGTGAGTATTATCTGTGATCGTGGTGATCGTTACCTGTCCTCAGATCTCTTTGAACAATAAATCAATCCAGAACTTTCAAAATGTGATGGTTGTCCCTTACAAGAGTGTCCAGATATTTAGTATTGCAAGGAAGGTACATATTGCTATAACAAGTAAATTTAAAAATCGCCAGCCTCCCTTTGTTTTAGACAGAACGATAACTGATATAAGACAACAGAAAAGGCAAAACAACACACTGATCAATGTACTGGTGTACCTTCCATGAAGCCATTCCGGGAGAGCCGTTTCATACAGATTTAACCTTGTAACCTGATCATTTGCCCGATCAAATATGATTATCCAGAGTATCCAAAGGGATAGTGGCACTAAGGCAAGTAATACAGAGAGGGTGCTAAGAATTTTATTCAAAATAGCCAGCCGTTCATTTTTTAAATCCCTGGGCTCATAAAAACACTTCTATACCGATTCTTCGTAAGCCTCTTTGATCCATTCTTTCAGCTCTGGATCTAAATCACTGATCTGGGTTACTCTGACCCGGTGAGAGCACATGGTACCAAAGGGTCCTGAATTTTCCAGACGATCTGTTATTGTTTTATTTTTGAACTTAAGACCAAGGTCTATGCGTGTTTTAGTTGCCGGTTTGATCAATAGAAACTGTCGTTTTCTGATCACACTAACACTCGTTTTTTTTGGGGTAATGGTAAGGTCTTCACCCAAACCGGATACGAACGATATCAACCCCTTATAAATTGGAATAAGCGATTCTTTACCTTTGTATTGTGCTGCCACCAATTCATCAGGTGAAGTATCTTCATCCTTGGATAATTGAACAATCGTATTAGCGAAACCGTGTGTAACCCCATATTCACCTTTTAAAAATCCAACGGCCTCAGAGTGTTTTGTAAAGTTTTTTTGTTTCAATAATTTTTTCCATTCACTCAGAGACTTACCCGTTTTTTCAGACATATTATCAATCATGGTTTGCAGTGCATTGCTCATTCTTATTACTTTTAAGGTTTTACTTTCCAAATTTTTTCTGAGTAGCTCAAATACTTCACTAGTGCAGCCGAGCCATACCATTGATAGAGGTCATAATCAAGTAAATTACTCCTTATGGCAGGATCGGTTTGTAGCAAACGATGTGCCTCTGATTCATTTGTAACATTATCAAAAACGAATATCCCACGATACGCTTGATCATTCTGCTGTAAGGGACCTGCCAATATGAGTTTTCCCTCCTTCACCATTTGTTCCATATTGCTCATATGCCCTTTAAAGCTTTTGCTAACGAATTCTTTGTCGTCCGTAGTATTTTTACCCGTCTTCAAGATGACCAGAAAATAATTTTTCATACCATAGTCATCTGCTCCAAGATCAGCAGCTAGCGAGGCATCGTAGTTGGGATTGACATCCTTAGGTAGCTCCTTGGTTTGGGTAATTGCGGTAAATGTTGCGGAAAGGGCGCAACATAGAATAAATCTTTTCATAGGTCTGTTAATTAAGCCTCTATCAAGTTAGGAAATAAAAATGGAATTAGTACGAGGCAGAATTTGTAAGCTCATTGCCTCAGGGGTTTTTTTAGATTAAAAACACAGTTTGCTCAAACGTCTGTATTGAGGTGGGTCATACTTTCCTATAATGCTGTTGCGAAATTTGACTTAAGTAGACCTTTGATTTAACTAAATCAAATTTAAGTGATTTTGGAAGTTCGGAAAATAAGGGAATACCGTTTCCCAACACCACTGGAATAGTGGTTAAGACCAACTCATCAATACGATTTGATCTTAAAAAGTTCTGGATGGTCTTTCCTCCATCAATACAAAGCTTATGGTATCCCCGATCGTGAATCTGGGTTAACACCTCTTCTGAAGATCCTTTTACTAAAAAAACTTTGTCTTTCAATTCGGACGGTAAAAAATTCAGTGACTCACTAAGTACAAAGACCGGTATCTGATAAGGCCAGTCCATATCAAAATTACGGACCGTTTCAAATGTATGACGCCCCATCACAAGAGCGTCAATATCTTTCATGAATTCCGAATACCCCATATCATCTCCATTGGGATTAGGTACCGTGTGTAACCAATCAATACCACCATTTTTGTCAGCAATAAAACCGTCAATACTTTTGGCAATGAATACTTTATTGGTACCCTTCATTTGATTCGTTGAGATATTTAGAATACTGATTTTTGGTAAATTAAGACTTGTAGTGATGTTTCAAACAAGTGTATTTTGACCAAACTGAATAAATCTAATTAAAAAAAGTCGCTTTGATTCAACTTGGTGGGTGATGCACTCTTTTAGACCCCTACTTCGCTTTAATAATGTATTGGTAAGGCAATAATTCTGTATTAACTTCAACAATCTCAAAACCTGCGGCCTCAAGCTCTTTAACAACAAGCTCTTTAGAGATTTTATGATCTCGTTTAGGTCCTACAGGAATCTCCTTTTTAAAGAAATCAATAATGATCAATTCCCCATCTTCCTTAATTCCGTTTCTCACTAATGAAAAATATGCAATTCGATCTTCGATATGGTGATAGGTATTCACGATTAATACTTTATCAACTTCATTATTGGAAAGACCAGGATTGTCAAAAGGGATCTTGCGCAACTCAATATTTTTAATTTTGTTTTGCTCAACTCTTTTTTTGAGAGCCTCCTGAAATTCATCATCAACATCCGCAGCAATCACCTGTGCACCTCTCGAGGCCAATTTTACAGAGAAGTATCCTGAGCCCGCTCCAATATCCATTATTTTTTGACCAGAAATGTCACCCAGATAACTGAGTACTTCTTCCGGTTTTTGATAAGCATCTCTTTCAGGTGATTCAAAATTTTTGATCAATTCTTCCACTGATCGCTGATGCATGTAGTCATTTGCTGAATGCTGCTTGTGATGCTCTTTAACTTCATGACTTGGTTTCTTGTCCATTTCGTTGGCGTCCATTCCTTCTTGATTTTTACCTTCTATACAGGCACTCAGGATCATCGCGCAGAGCAGACCTAAAAGTATTTTTGACCTCATTTTAGTTATTATTTGATTTTATTTTTATGTTTTTACTCATATAATAAGTGATCAGGCCCAGGAAGAGGTTCGAAAATCCCAGCAATGTTTCAACTGGCTTGTTAAGGAACGCATAAAATATCATCCAAAGAGATAGGCCTATGTAAATTATTTGCAAGATAGGAAACAAAGGGCTTTTGTAAGCGTTTTTTGATTTATTCAAATGCTGAAGTCTTATTTTAAACACACCAAATACCGTTACCATTGAAGATATGGTGAGCAAAACACCACAATAAATAAGGATTTGATCAAAGGTACCTGTGATGATCATCAAGGCGCTGATAACAAACTGAAACCACAAAGCTCTTGTGGGTAGTTCATTTGCTTTTTGTTTGAAGAAAAACCAAAACTGATGGTCCCTGGCTATACTTGATGTGACCCTTGAACCTATCCAGACCATAGCACTAATGCCCGATATCAGTAACAGAGATATGGCCAAACCAAAATAAGTCCTGCCCTTTTCACCAGCTATCTCTTGCATCACTATGGTTCCCACATTTAATTGACCTCTCAATGCTTCAAGCGGTGCGTGTTTTAAAAAAATAAACTGTAATAAAGTATAGAGAAGTGTAACGATTACGGTTCCTCCTATTAAAGCAACAGGCAATGCCTTTCTGGGGTCCTTAATCTCATCAATGATATAGGCAGCTGCGTTCCATCCCGAATAAGAATAACTCACGTAGATAAGGGCCACAGCAAAAGCAGGCGATAATAATTCGGTCATATCAATTCCCGTATAAACAGCACCATTATTGAAAGCTGAAGGCATAATAAGACCAATCGCGATCATTAAAACAATGAGCCCTACCTTAAACAGGGTACTGACATTCTGAAATTTTGAGCTGACGCTCAGGTTTCTTGTATGAATGGCAGTAACCAGAGCAATTAAAACAATACTGGTCCATTTTGGGCTTGGTTCAAAAAAAGGAAAGTAAGCCACAAAAGCAATAGCTGATAGTGCTATTGGCGCCGCAAAACCAACCGTGATGGAAATCCAACCCGACAAATAGCCAATAAGGGGGTGAAACAGCTTACTTAAAAAGGCGTACTCACCTCCTGATCTTTGAATGTAGCTCCCAATTTCAGAGTAGCTGAATGCACCTGACAATGCAATGACCCCTCCGAGCCCCCAAAGGATCAATATGGTGGCTGGATTGTAAAGTTCCTCCAACTGAAATCCTAAACTGGTAAAAGCACCGGTACCGATCATGTTAGCTATCACCAGTGCTAGACCGGTAACTGCCGTAATTTTAGTATTGGAGGCTGGCTTGTTCACTTCAAAGCTTCAGGTATTTGGAACTTATCGATTATTTGGTTTTCCATAATACAAATTAAAAATAGCCTAAAAACAGGCGTATAACTTATCATTACAAGCTATTTAATACTTCGATCAACATTGTCACTGATCCTGACCCAGAGATATTGGATATACCTTTTAATCTAAAAGCTATGAAGGAGTGTCTTAGATCTGCACAATCCATTAAAGATGCGAATTATTTTTACGCTTTTTAACAAGCCCATAGATAAGGGCTGCCGGAATGAGTAAAGGCAGTAGAAACCCAAATCTTCTCTCCGGGTTCATCAGCCATGCTCCAAAGCCAAAAATGGCGATACCAATTAAAAAACCAATATAAAAGGCAAAAAACGTCCTCGACTTTTTGGCTTTCTTTTTCTCAATCATCAGTTCCTCATCGGTCATGTCCGAATAATTCTTCTCTTCCATCGATTTTGTCTACTTCAGTTAGTAAAATAAGGTCCTCATCAAAAAATGGTTTTGAACCAATTAGTTGTTTAAATTTAAATAATCTTGTTTAGTTAGTATAGCGTTCAATTCCTTAAAATCTGTGACAACATGTGGAAATATTTACTGGCCTGGTTTCCAATGATCGTTTTAGCCATTGCCAATGGACTCTTCAGAGAAAAGATCATTAGTGGAAGGTTCAATGAACTCCAGGCGCATCAATTGTCAACATTTTCGTTAATGATGTTATTTGGCGTCTACATCTGGGTCTTATTCAAATTTTGGCGACCTCATTCGGTTCAGCAAGCGATCCTTATTGGGCTACTATGGACTCTTTTTACGATTATCTTCGAATTTTTATTTGGTCACTTTATCGTTGGACACGACTGGCAAACCTTACTTAAAGATTACAACATATTTAAAGGACGTTTATGGCTACTCTTTCTGATATGGGTAGGTATAGCTCCATATCTGATCTATGAACTACAGAAATAAACTTCAGATCAACTTGAAAAATCGCCTTAAATTCTTAGGTAAAACCCCAAAAGTCTGTGTTTAATTTCAATTTTAGTTATTTGATTTTTTAACTTTTCAAATGAAAAATAAAGTATATTAGTGTCCTTTTTTAAACTATTTGAAAAACTGTCATACCCTAGAGGAATGGCTTTCCTGGATGGATGAGCTTTCCTCAAATGACTACGTTGTTGTAGATCATTTTTTGGATATCCACAAGCTGAAAACTATTCAGACTTTTTTTCTTTCACATCTTCAAATCTTCAATAAAGCCGGCATAGGAGCACTTGGTGATCATGTAATACGCGAAGATATACGTGGTGATTACATCTACGGCTGGATCGAAAAAGAGACTCCGAACTAATTGATATATGGGCTTTGATCGACGAAACTATTCACGTCTTTAATCGATATTGTTTTTTGGGATTATCGGGTGATGAGTTTCATTTAGCTCATTACCCTAAAGGGGGGCATTACAAAAAACATCTGGATCAGTTTAATAACCGAAGTAATCGAACCATCAGTATGGTGATCTATTTGAACCAGGATTGGAAAAAAGGAGACGGTGGCGAATTAGAGGTCTTTTTTCAAGACGGAAGCTCTGTTCTGATAGAACCCATCGAAGGACGTTGTGTGATGTTTAAAAGTGCGATTGTACCGCATGCTGTCCTGGCCTCTGCAAAGCCTCGTAATAGTTTAACAGGATGGTTGTTACAACAACCTTCTGCACTGGGTCAGTTTTTGGGATGACCATCTTGTCATACTCAAAAGCTTTGTGTGTATCTTTGAACTTCTTAAGCTTATGAGTATTTCACAAAAGTCCCTGTATGATCTTTTAGAAGCAAAAGTTCTGGAATACAACCAGCCCAAATTTATTGAATCCGACCCCATTCAGATACCGCACCTGTTTTCAGATAAGGAGGATATTGAAATAGCTGCTTTTTTAACTGCCACCATTGCATGGGGCAATCGAAAAAGTATTATAAACAATGCCCGTAGGATGATGTCTCTAATGGATGATGACCCTTACCAATTTGTGTTGCATCATAAAAGATCGGATCTGATACCTCTTAAAACCTTTGTTCACCGCACGTTTAACGGTGAGGACTTCATACAATTTGTAAAAAGCCTCCAGCACCTTTATATAACTTATAAAGGACTTGAACCTCTATTTAAAAGACACGCCACAAATGAGCACCTGCAGGTGAGTATCCATAAATTCAAACAGTATTTCTTTGAGGTACCACATCTGCAACGCAGCACAAAACATGTGTCGGATCCGCTTAATAATTCTGCCGCTAAACGCATCAATATGTTTTTGCGTTGGATGGTACGTCCCAATAACAGTGGAGTAGATTTTGGGATCTGGTCCAGTATTTCCCCTGCAGTTCTTAGTTGTCCTCTCGACATCCATTCAGGAAATGTTGCCAGAAAGTTAGGACTATTGAATCGAAAACAAAATGATGCTAAAGCCCTAAAAGAATTGGATGATAATCTACGTCAACTAGATCCTCTTGATCCTGTAAAATATGATTATGCGCTTTTTGGCCTTGGTGTATTTGAAGGGTTCTGAATGGATGCATATCTTTAAACCATAAATATCACATATGAAAATCTCTTTAGCCCTCTTTTTGTTCGTATTAAATGGAATAACTTTAGCACAGAACCTTGAAATCCCTTCTGATACAACGGTATTAACCAAGCACAGCCTAAAAATCAAGGGAAGTCAGGTGAATTATGAAGCAGAGACCGGTTTTCAACCCGTTTGGAATGATCAAGGTCAGATAACAGCATCACTTTATTACACCTATTACCGGAGAACTAATGACGATACTGGTAACAAACGGCCCCTCATTTTTTCATTCAACGGGGGACCGGGGTCTGCCTCGGTATGGATGCACATCGCCTACACGGGCCCTAAAGTATTGAACATCGACCAAGAGGGTTACCCTGTTCAGCCTTATGGTGTAAAGGACAACCCTAATTCAATTCTGGATGTTGCAGATATTGTATATATCAACCCTGTAAATACGGGGTACTCCAGAAAAATTGCCAATGAAGAAGGTGCAATGCCTGAAGACAAGGAATTCTTTGGTATCAATGCAGATATAAAATATCTGGCTTCCTGGATGAATACATTTGTCACAAGACATAATCGCTGGGAGTCGCCTAAGTACATTATTGGAGAAAGCTATGGTGGAACCCGGGTTATGGGTCTTTCGTTAGAGCTTCAGAACCGTCAGTGGATGTATTTAAACGGGGTGATCATGGTGTCTCCGGCAGATTACAAAGTTCTGCGAGTAGGCGGCCCAGTGAGTTCAGCACTCAACCTGCCCTATTACACTGCTGCTGCCTGGTACCATAAAATGTTGCCCACTTCTTTGCAGTCAAGGGACTTACTCGAAATTCTTCCTGAGGCCGAAGAATTTGCCGTGAACGAATTGATGCCTGCGCTCGCCAAAGGAGGCTTTATCTCAAATTTGGAACGCAATCGTATTGCAGAGCAAATGAGTTTTTATTCCGGTTTGTCTGAAGAAGTGATTTTACAACAAAACCTGGATGTCCCCAACCGTTTCTTTTGGAAAGAACTACTTCGTCATAAAACAGGTCAGACTATCGGAAGGCTCGACTCCCGATATCTGGGAATCGATAAAGTTGAAACTGGAAGTATTACTGATTATAACCCCGAGATCGCCTCCTGGCTTCATTCATTTACCCCAGCAATCAATTACTACATAACCAATGAATTGGCCTTCACTACTGATGTCAAGTACAACGTTTTTGGTGATGTGGGCAATTGGGATAGGTCCAATGACAATACCAGAGATAACCTTCGTCAGGCCATGGCACAAAACCCCTTCCTCAATGTGATGATACAATCTGGCTACTACGATGGTGCCACCACTTATTTTAATGCTAAATACACCATGTGGCAGATCGATCCCAGTGGTAAGATGAAAGATCGTTTTAGCTTTAAGGGCTATCGATCCGGACATATGATGTATTTACGCAATGAAGACCTCATACAAGCCAATGATGACCTAAGAGAATTTATAAATGCTACTGCTACTAATGGAAAGTCTGCGAAATATGACTAGAAACACCTGTCGATGCCCAGAATTGGTTAAATATATGTATTTTAGGTATCAATAAAACTAGCATGAAAAAAATGCTCAGCATATTGTTAACTGCTGTTCTTTGTCTTGGTTGCAACTTCAAACAGGAGGAAAATCCACCTTCGAGCGTTGATTTCACCCTGATCGCTAAGAACAACCTCTATGGAGCAGGTAGTGAAGGCATAGATGCGCAGAACACACTAATAACAACGAGTGAAGATTGGGAATTGCTCATTTCCCAAATGGACAGCAGTAATCCGATCAGTGGTCAATTCTTAGAAACAGATATCGACTTCACTAATAGCTTTGTCATTGCCGTTTTTGATGAAGTGAGACCTTCGGGTGGATTTTATGTGGATTTGAAGGTCTCCCGGATCGAGAATCAAACAATGGTAGAGGTGATCAGGGCTTCTCCTCAGGGAAATGCCACCACGGTGATTACCCAACCTTTTATTATTGCCAAATTGAGCAATGATTATCTACCCGTGTCTTTTCAATAAAAAAGGCCTCCTGTCGGGAAGCCTTTGTTCATTTCTGTTATATTTCATCTGTTAGCCTTTTAACCAGGCGTTTCTGATCTCTATCTGTTCGGCAGAAGCATCCGCATTTTCAATAATGGACTGGCTGATTGCAGTAGGCTTGGTAAGTTGAGCCTCGATTCGCACAGGTTGACCATTGCGCTCCAAGTCCATTGTGATTTCCATTCCTTCCTGCCAGGCAAACATACCTCCAATCACTTGCTGGGCGTTTTGAAGACTAAGCTCCTGTCCATTCACCTTTTTAATAACATCCCCATCCTGAACACCCTGTGAGGCCCAGAATGAGTTCTTTAAAGCTGTTGCAGAAAAATGAATGGTCCCCTGTTCCTGATCGGCATCAAAAATGATGTTTTGTCCACCAGCAAAAATATAGTTGGTCTCCACTTCAGACTCCCCAACTGTTAGCCCCACCATCTCAAAAAACTTGTTGTAGTCGATGGGTACATCACCTTCAACATGGGTTCTTAAAAACTTCCCAACACTCGGATAGGTCATTTCCGTAATTTCAGCGATCAGGCTGTCGTCTTCAAAGGGTTTGTTTTTTCCGTATTTTGCTGAGAGTTCTTTCATCAGAGAAAGCATACTTCGGGATCCATTGCTCTCCTTGCGCATGAGAATGTCGATGCACATACCAATCAAAGCTCCTTTCATGTACACATTCCCATAATTAGAAGCATATGGTTCTTCCAAAACATTTTCGCTCATTATGGTAAAGCTCATAGCATCATCCATGTTTTTTGAGATTCCAATTTTCTGATCAATTACTCCATAAAATTCCTCGGGTGTTATTAACCCTTCATACACTTGGAAATGCTGTGCAAAGTATTCAGTCACTCCTTCATACATCCAGAGGTGTTTTGAAAATGTAGGTTGATTGTAGTCGAAATAGTGCACATCTTCGGAGTGAACGGAGAGTGGTGTTACAATGTGAAAGAACTCATGAGCCACAACATCAATAATAGAAGCCGATAAACCTTCAGGGCTTGACGCTTCAGGCAGCACAACAACAGTTGAGGTATGATGCTCCAGTGCTCCGTAGCCTTTAGGAGAGGTATCCGTTCCTTCGGATAAATAGAGATAAATATCATATCGCGGTGTGGTATTGATATCACCAAGGTAGGACTTCTGGGCTTTCATCATTTTATAAACGGTTTCCTTGAGGCTGGCAGCTGAATGGGTTTGATTTGGCGAATAAACACTTAAAACGATCTTTATATCCCCCACCATGAACTCCTCAACATCCAGTTTTCCAAACATCATGGGATTGTCTGTAATATCAAAATAACGCTGAGCAAAATAGTTAGATATGATCACCGAACCATCTTCAGAAGTGCTTGAACCTTTGTCCTCTAAAGCAGATGTTCTAATGAAAACAGACGGTGCACTTATCGATAAGGCGTATTGGTTATTCTTTAGAGAATCAAAATATCCCACAAATCCATGTAAGTTCAACACATAATTTTCAGGCTCGATGTTCGTACCAGCAGGAGAGAAGGGTTGCTCCCCTCCTATTCCTCCATTGGTCTCAATATCGTAGGTATCATTAACATTATAGGTGATCTGATCCAGAGACACAGCATCAGAAATGACCCAACTATTGGTATCGATCTTTTCTACTGTTAATTCGTTTCCTTCATAATCCAGAGCTTTAAAATCCTGGACATATTTTCCAAAATCACTTACGGAGTAAGTTCCCTGCACCACTCTCGGAATCCTGTAGGTTTCAGTATCAGTTTTAAATCTTCCAGGGTCAACTACAACAGGTACAATATCTTTTTCAGACTGGTTCAGGTCAAGTTTTACCTGGATTGGATTCTTAGTTGCTGAATCATCTGATTTAGGCTGGGTCGGCCCGCAAGATATTATCAGAAATGCAGTAAAGACTATAAATGAGATTTTTTTCATAATTTTTTTTTGATTTCTTAGTAGACGTGCAAAGCTACAATCTGTTACACCATACTAGTCTAACGATTTGTTAAAATCCATTGAATTCTGTTCCCTCCATAAACGTTAATTTTCTCAGAAGACAACCTTTCTAATTCTATGGCATTGTCTATTTTTGAAGGCACCAAGAAGGCTTATGATACAGTTTAAAAATCCGGAATTACTATGGGCACTCGTTTTGCTTGCAATTCCAATTATTATACATCTGTTCCACCTCAGGCGTTTTAAAAAAACCCCTTTTACCAATGTAGCACTACTCAAAACTATCAAACTCACTACCAGGAAAAGCTCTCGTCTTAAAAAATGGCTGATCCTTTTTGCCAGGCTCGGAATGCTGACAATGATTATTCTCGCATTTGCGCAGCCCTTTCTACCCAATTCAAAAAATTTCAATAAAAGTTCCGAATTGGTAATTTATCTCGATAACTCTTTTAGCATGCAGGCCAAAGGAAGTAATGGAAGCTTACTTAATGTTGCTAAACAACAACTGATTAATTATCTGCCTGAAAAAGAACGTTTTACATTGTTTACTAATGAACAAAGCTTTACCAATGTCACCAAAGAAACAATTATAAAACACCTGATAGACCTTGATTTTAGTCATACCCAGTTACCTTTTGAAGCTGCTTATCTAAAAGGACTGGAGTATTTCAATGCAAATGAAAAGAGTATAAAAAACCTATTATTTATCTCAGACTTTCAGCAGTATGCCCTACAAAATTTTAAACCCGAAGATAGTTCTGTATCCTTAGGGTGTATTCTCCTGCGCCCACAGAAGAACAGTAATATTTCAATTGACAGCGTGTATTTTGGCTCTGGTGAAGGCAGTAAAGAACTAAATGTCACATTGAGTAATTTTGGCCAGCCTATTGAGAATGTAGCTGTTTCACTATTTGAAAATGACCAGCTGATAACAAAGGCCGCCACAGCTCTGGATAATGAAAGTACAGTGCAGTTCACATTGGATAAAGAAACCACATTTAGTGGTAAAGTCGAAATTTCTGATGATGGCCTCAATTATGACAATCGCTTATATTTTAACGTTGAGCAACCCGAACGAATCAATGTTTTAAGTATCAACGGTACCGATGATTTATTTTTAAGAAAGATCTTCACCGATGATGAGTTTAAGTATTCAGGATACGATGTTAACAGCTTGGAATACAATAAACTATTTGAACAAAATATATTGATATTAAATCATTTAGACTTATTACCGCAAGTTTTAGTAGAAACTATTTCTGATTTTTATTTGCAAGGAGGGACCGTCCTTATTATGCCCGATAACGAAGCGGACGTAAGTTCATACAATGCATTGTTGAGCGTACTCAATCAACCTCTTTTTACGGAACGGCTAGAAGAAATAAAAAAAGTAACAACAATTGTTTTTGATCACCCGCTATTGTCGGATGCCTTTTATTCGAGAGTGTCAAATTTTCAATATCCTGAGGTTAAAAGCTATTTCAAGAGCATTAATAGCAAAGGAAGCATTTATAGTTTAGAGGACGGAAATGCACTGCTATCTGGAGGCAAGAGGGTGTTTTTGTTTAATGCGGATATAACGGAAGAGAATAGTAACTTTTTGCAATCCCCGTTGATCGTTCCTGCCCTGTATAATATGGCCAGACAGAGCCTGAGACCAAAAGACTTGTACTACACTATAGGACAAAAAAACACTATTGTTCTAAGAGAAAATATGTCGAGTGAAGACATCGTTCACCTC
>CAWZYX010000045.1:0-21297 GCA_963966315.1 uncultured Winogradskyella sp.
CGTCGGCAGCGTCAGATGTGTATAAGAGACAGCCCTCCAACCCTATCAAAGTCTTCTTTGTGCAGTAACCAGCAGTGCGAGGGGATAACACATTCGCGATAGATCTCTTCGTAGTGGGTATTATTTTTTGCCACTTCGTTGAGCCATTCTTCGTACCTGATAAATCCATCACCAACCTTGCCCTCATCCACAAAATGCCTGGTGCCTCCGGCTACAATATGTCCTTTACCATGCTTTTGCCATGTGCTGACCATTAGCTGCAGTTTATAATCCGGCATCTTGTCATCTGAGTCCATCCGATTGATAAGACTCCCTTTAACCTGGGTATAGCCAACCTGTAGTGTGGGAATGAGCTTTGGTCGATTGCTATGAAAAACCCGAATTCTGGAATCTCGGGAGGCAAATTCATCCAAGATAACAGGTGTTTTATCGCTGGAGTGATCGTTCACGGCGATCAGCTCCCAATTCTGGTAGGTCTGCGCCACAATGGACTCCAGGCAGGCTCTTATGTAGGGTTCGGTATCTTTGGCAGCCATAATGATGCTGACCAAGGGCATGGGGTCAGGCTTTTCGGGATGATGCAACACTCTTAAATGTAAAATTTTGTTTAAAGGACATGACTGCGACTCTTCGTACTATTGATGCTTTTGGTAGGGACAGTGCATACTACTGTTTCCAAAAATAAGAATTCAAGGTGAATATATCCTTTCGCTTTTACAGGTGCTTGCGAATCTGGTGATGAACAAAATATTTGATGATTTTTTAATTCCTGCACATCTAAAAAATGATACATTTAGCCCCTTAAAAATGAATGATTATGGAAAGCAAATACAGGAAGTGGTACCATCCTTATAAACCGGTGAGCAAATACCATAAAAAAGTAGCTTATTTCAGTATGGAATTTGGTATCGACCAGAAACTAAATATCTATTCCGGCGGATTGGGTTTCCTTGCCGGCTCCCATATGCGGTCGGCATTCGAATTAAAGCAAAATATGATCGGGATTGGCATGTTATGGAAATACGGCTACTACGATCAGGCCAGAAACGAGGACCAGACCTTAAAAGTAGAATTTAATGAAAAGCGATTCGAATTTCTTGAAGATACGGGAATAGAGGTAGAAGTGCAGTTGCATCAGAATCCACACGTTAAGGTAAGGGCCTACGTGTTAAAGCCAGAAGTGTTTGGGACCGTACCTATTTATCTTTTGAGTACCGATGTACCTGCTAATGACCATCTTTCAAGGACCATTACCAATCACCTGTATGATTCCAATGAGGTTACACGCGTTTCACAAAGTATTGTACTTGGGATTGGTGGTGCAAAAGTGGTAGAGCAGCTTGGAGGTGCTGACATATACCATCTCAACGAAGGGCATGGACTGCCCGCTTTTTACCATTTGAGGGACAAAGGCATTACCAGAGAGCAAATGGTCTTTACCACACATACCCCCGAAAAGGCAGGGAACGAGGAGCGTGACGCAATGCATCTGAACAGATGTGGTTTTTTTGGTAGAACATTACCACATCATGAGTTGGAGAAGGAGGCTGTAAACGATTTTAACATCAACTATACGGTATCCGCCCTGCGAATGGCAAAAAGGACCAATGCCGTATCCAAGCTGCACGCTGTTGTGTCTAATCGCATGTGGAAGGAATACGAGGGGATCTCTGAGATCATCCCTATTACCAATGCTCAGAATCAGAATTACTGGCAGGATAAACGTATTAAAAAAGCCTGGGAACAAAGAAATCCGGGTACTTACAAGCGTCGAAAGAAAGCCTTGAAAAAACAGTTGTTTGAGGAGGTGTTCAGGCAAACCGGGAAGCAGTTCGATCCAAATACCCTTACCATTGTCTGGGCCAGGCGCTTTGCAGGTTATAAGCGCGCGGATTTGCTTTTGCACGATCAGGAACGTTTTCAAAGACTCATCCACAATGCAGATCGTCCATTACAGATCATATGGGCCGGAAAGCCTTACCCTTTCGATTATTACGCTATAGATGTATTTAACAATCTGGTAGATATCTCCAAGCAGCATGAGAATTTAGCTGTGCTTACAGGCTATGAACTGGAGCTATCCAGAGCTCTTAAATGCGGTTCGGACGTATGGCTCAACACACCTCGAATCACTAGAGAGGCCTCGGGCACCAGTGGGATGACGGCCGCAATGAATGGCTGTGTGAACGTGACCATTAACGATGGCTGGATCCCTGAGTTTGAAAAGAACGGTAAAAATTCCTTTGTCTTACCTGAATTAGATCATCATTTACCAGTTTGGGATCAGGACCGTATGGATGCAGAGAACCTTTACCAGCTTTTGGAAGAAACCGTAATTCCTATGTATTACGAAAGTCCCAAAGAATGGCAGGAGGTGGTCTTTACGGCAATGGATGATGTCATTCCTGAATTCACAAGTGCACGGATGGCCGACGAATACTATAAAAAGTTATACAAATAGATCGGAAATGATAAGGGTAAAGAGCCTGCTTTTAAAACAAAGGCAGGTTTTTCCTTTTAGCAATGCAGCCGTTGTCGCAGGGATCACTTTGCCAAAAGTCCAGGCCAAAGCTCCAAAGAAATTAAAACCTCCCGAACAGGCCTAACAGGTTTTATGGTGTCTTTAGCCCGCTGTTATTTTAGGATGAGCTAAGGGCCTTATTGCTTTGCCTACTTCTTTTTCCTCCTTTGATCAGAAGCCATAAGGTAAAGGACATTTCTCCCAATACGCTCGGAATGGCCACCAGGGCTAAAAAAACATCACTGTAATCGGAGTAATCTGAGCGTGTGAAATGCGCAATGGTATCTACCGCGTACATCACTCCTGCAAGCAGCAGAAAAAATTTGATGAACCGCGGAACTCGTATTATCCTGCTGAGCAGGATCAGATGAATTCCAAAAAAGAACAGACCTATTAACCAGATGTCATTAAACGTATCTACCTGCTCCAGTACCTCCGCGGACGAGGAGGCTTTTAAAGCGGTTGGCAGGGCAAAAACGGCAACACCCATGATGCCGGCATGCATTATTCTGAAGTAAGTGCTCAAGCTCGTAAGGGAGTTATCCTTGTACAGTTCTTTAAACGCCCAGGCTACCACTACATCACATACTGCAGCGATGAGAAAAGCGATGGTCCCGGCTCTAACCATTTCAGGATGATTATTTATCGTATCCATAGGTTCTATCATCAGGGATTCGAGTGCGAAAAAATTACCAAAGATGGCCGCAAAGAATATAATGAGATAACTCACTCCGGCAATAAGGGATAAAGTTCTGTGACTCATAGTCGATGTTTTAATTCCTGTTATTTCCATCGATCACGACTGTTTTAACCGCTCAAAAAGCGTTTTAACGGATCTGATGGCACCTTCCATATATCCCGAAAAGTCAGTAGCAGTTTCAGTGTTGCAGAAAAACAGATTTTCATTCAAATAGGCTTTTTGCAGTAAAGGGTGTCCATTATTTTCATGGGGGCGCAGCGTGCTTTGGCTCTCACAAACCACAAACTCATCTGTCCAGACCTTGTCATCATAGAATGTTGGGTCATTTGCGCTTGTACCTATTAACTTTGACAAATGTTGTAGAACATAGTTTTTTCTTTGTTCCCTGGAATATGCAGCTGATCCTCCATGGAGGAAACCCGTAAAGCCATACTTTGTTTCTTCCAGATTAGTGTGATCATACATTTCCGTAATGATGCCGGCGTGGCTAAACAACATTCCGGAATACCCTTTTTTTCTCCAGAAAGGCTCATCATATTCCACAACGAATTTCACTGCGCCAGCCATCCAGGTTTGAACCTGGGGAAGCAGATGATCAACCTCCAAAGGCAACTGAGGCCTGAATTCTATTCCTGAGATCAATTCTGGAGGGATGCATAAAATTGCTTTTGTTCCCTTGTAAACGTTGCCGGCTGTTGTTTTAAGTTCCAAATAGCGTCCCGAAACATTAATTGATTTAATTTTAGCATTAAGGTGAATGTCGTCTTCACACAATTTTTCTGCCAATTTATCGATCAGTCTTTGGGTTCCACCCGCAATTCTGTAGGATGGATCCTGTGACTCAGGGACATTAAATCGTTGAGGAGGTTCGAATGATTTGGTTTCAAATAAGGAAATTCCTGCTGAAAACTGGGGGTATTTTGATAGTCCTAACTCTTCAATAAGTTCTGATAAACTTGAATGCATATCAGAGAACCAGGTGGCGCCTAATTCTAAATGGGTCCCCTTTATTCCTTTGGTCGTTAAGATGCGGCCACCTAACCTTGAGGATCCTTCTAAAACAGTAGCGCCAATGCCTATTTCGGATAGTAAAACGGCCAAATATAAACCGCTCAAGCCTCCTCCTACAATGATGTATTGATCTTTTGAGTTCACTCCGTGTTTTAAATTCTCAATCAGAGCCTAACCGTTTGGCCCTGCGCAGTGTCCCCCATACCATTTTGCACGGGAGATGTTAGCGGTGGTTTTACCTTTCAATTATCAAGTATTCCAAATACCTCAGCGCAGAAGCTATTAGATTCTTCCGATCTTTTGCCTTTTCATTATAAGAATCCAAAGTTTCTCTGCTCAATTTTCGTCCATTCACAAAAACAAAAATCGGATTCTCAAGGGAAGACAATTCTACTAACGGATTTTCATCCACTAGCAAGCAATTGGCGATCTTGCCCTCTTCGATGGTCCCTAGTTGGTTCATAATTGAATGCGTTTTAGAAGCATTTACAGTAGCTGTTTTTAGAACCTCATAATTAGAAAGACCGGCTTCTTTATAAAAGGCTAGTTCTTTGTGAATTGAAAAACCTGGAAGAGTAACCCCAATGCCTGCATCAGTTCCACAAATTATGGTAACACCCACTTCATGTAACTTTTTAACAATCTTAAGGTGAAAATTATGCTGTGTTTTGATGCGCTCAACCGTCGCTGGATCGTCCTGTTTGGCATTGAACCAACGTTCAAACTGGTTTTTACTATCCACTTTTTTAATGAGAGGATTCATGTACTCCAATAATTCTGAGTCTAAAATTGAATCATCTATCATCATTTGATAGATATTGTTAAATACCGTAATTGTCGGACAATAATTCGTGTGTTTGGATTGCGAAATGGAATCAATAATAGCATCAAGTTTGATCGTATCTAAATCAAACTGTAAAGGTTGCTGAACAATTTCCTCAGCATGTTCGATAGACTTAATTTGCGGGTTCAAATGATATGAAAAAGGTACTTTCTGAGAAGGGTGAGCAACGATATCAATTTCAGAAATTTTGGATTGTTCAATGACGGCATCAAAGATATCTTTGTCCAATCCATAATATGTTTTGATGAAGTCAAAACCTCTTTCCTTATATGAGAGCACACTTTCTTTGGCTTCGGTGGTATTGGCTAGATTCAAATTATCGTCACCTATAAATTCCGGCCCTGTTAACTTTGGTCCTGTGGTAAAAAAGGTTGGTGATAGTATGTTATCCTTAATAACATCTTCCTTAATTCTCAGATGCATGGGCATACCCCATAAATTTCTAACCCCGGTGACTCCATTTGACAGGTAAAGACCAAGTTCGTACCTGTCCCAAACATGAACATGCATATCGATAAGACCTGGTAAGAGAAACTTGTTTTCTGCGTCAAAAATTTGAACGCTATCAATAGCTATAGTGTCTGCGATCTTTGCAATAACTCCCTTCTTTATATGCACCATTTTATTGACTAAAACAGTGTCCCGGTTCATTGGAATTACATTGACATTTGTGATCAGATAAGAATTATTGTATATAGGTTCATTCTTATTAATCTTCAAGTAATTAGTTCCTAATGAATCAATCCAAAGTGTAATGATTCCAGTTAGTACAAGGACCCCAATGAGAGCTAATACAAATATCAAAAGTCTTTTAAGAATTCTCATTTATCTGATTACTGACGGTCTAGTATATGAGCAGTCACGATAGCTATCGGGATAATGGCTTATATAAATTGTTGTGCAACCTTTTTATTCATTTTTGAAGAACAACTCATCGACAAATTGAGCTTCAGCCCCTTTGATATAAAGCATATTCCAAGGATTTGGCATGGTATGTCCCATATCTGCTGCCTCGATGTACCAATACGCTTTGTTCTCCTTTTTGAGTGCCTCCACCATATTGCGCGATTGATTCACCAAAACCCTGGTATCTTTTTCTCCTTGAGCGATAAAAAGAGGGACATTTAAAGTACTTATATTGTTGATGGGCGAAATTCTTTTTAGGAACTCCCGCATTTCGGGGTCACTGGGATCGCCATATTCTCCCGTTCTATCCGCATTTTTTTCACCTTCAAGAAATAAAACCAGGTCAGTCATTCCAAATCTGTCAATGGCTCCCAGGATGCGATCTGAATACCTAGAGGCCGATATCAATGACAAATAACCGCCATAGGAACCTCCGCTTAGGATTACTCTGTTGGCATCCAATTCCGGTTGGGTTGCTATCCAATCTAAGAGTGCACCCACATCTTTAATGGCTCCCTCACGGCCTTTCCCATAATCCATATTCATAAAGTTAAAGCCATACCCTCGCGATCCTCTAAAGTTTGGGGCAATTACAGCAATACCCCTGTCCCTATTTAGTTGTACAAATGGATCGTATCTAGCTTCAACTTGGGCATTGGGACCACCATGCAACTCGATGATGACCGGATATGGGGCTTTAAATGTACTGTTGGGCTTATAATAGAGGGCCGGGATCTCTCTTTGTTTTCCGGTAACAGAATCAAAGTCAAAAGTTGGATAGCGAATTACTTCAAAATCAAAGGACGGATTTGCTTTTTTGCTACTTGTCCACTGCTTTAATTCCCTGGATGCCAAATTGTAGCTAAAAATCTCAGTTTCGCCATTAAAATGGGTTAATGGAAACGCAATGGTGGCATTCTTATTAGGATTAAATATGCCATAGCGAATATTTCCATTGGACAGTTCATCAAAACGCTCAATTTTTCCACTGGGCAGGTGAAAAGAATAGAGATTGCTAATACCATCTTCATTGGTACTAAAAACCACCCAGTTCCCATCAGGCGATTCCGTGATATTTTTAACGTCCCATCGAATGTTCTTGGTTAAAGCACTGTCAACTCCCGTTTCCAGGTCTCTGAAGCGAAGTTGACTGAAATCAGCATCAATAGAGGAGCCATAATAGAGCCGTTTGCCATCAGCACTCCATTCATGATAAGTGTAATTAGCTTTAGGCGCATCTTCCTTTACCAACATTGTCAGTTCTCCGGTTTCTAAATCTAGAATAGCCGGTGTGGGATTATCATAACCAAATCTAAGCACTACCCGAGTGCCGTCCGGTGAAAAATCATCAATAAGTAATGAGCCATCTCCATATGTTTCACTATCAGTTTTGAGCAATACTTCTTCACTTTCGGGATTGTTGACATCCATCATACAAAGAAAACCCTCGACTTCATCCTTAGCTTTTTTGCCATAAAGAATCTTATCACTCTTGGGTATAAATGTTGGAAACAAATGATTGAATAGATGACTGTCTTTGCCACTCGTTAGCAATTTGTTCTCTTTCGTATCCAGGTCATATTTATAGATTTGATAAGTTTCTTTGCCGCCGGAGTTATCCTCTCGGTACAGTATGTAACGTTTATCTTGATCCGGGTGAAATATGGGTTGATTCGTTGGCCAATCTTGAATTAGCTGTGGGGTAGAGTCAGGCTTATGTAATATGCCAATACCATCTCGAAATCGCACTAATAATGATTCTTCTTTATCCGGAGCCCAACCCATGAGTCGCATGGATTCCGAACTCATATACTGGTTGTAGGTACTAAATATATTATTCGCATAAGAAAAGGGCACGCGAGGTACATTCTCGGTTGTAATGGCAAATGGTTTTGGAAAACCTGTTATACTGAGATAAATAGCGACGATTATAACTAATCCCAGAATTGAGAGACTAAGCCATTTGAGGAATTTAAGTACTTTTTTCATGGTTCGTGTTTTGATGTTGCAGAAGGACCTGCTAAACCTCTCACTACTTCGAGACAGGCTCCGTTCTGTATCGCGAATGAAAAGGTAATAAATTCTTGAGCAATAATTCAAGAAATGGACTTTATAAAGCTCTTAAATGATTGATTATCAATTAAGCTCGCGTATCGAGGTGTCAATTGTAGAATTTACCAGCCCTGTCAGCATTGGCAGCTTAGCTTGAGAATTCAAGATACAGGGCCAAATGCGAGGCATTCGTGACGTCCATAGTTTAAAATATAAGATGAGGAATAAATTGCGTTTAGCTTTGGGTTATGGCACTTTAAGGACTTGAGTCTGTCAGCTGGAGCTGATTAAAGTAGATAATGATTGTTGCAATTTGGTTTAGCAGGTCGTTAGAGCACATTTCACTTGTGAGGCGAGAGTCCCGAGTACTCGGGACGTAGCAACACAAGTCAGCTTCAGCTAGCCCGATCCTGCCTGTCGGCAGACAGGCGTGGCGAATTGATGAGTTCCGATTTAATGAAATAAGAATGCCATGAAGAATGTGCTCTAACGGTCTCGTGTATGGCTCGTTGCGGAAAATTCGTGAGAATTTTCCGCCGTAACCGAAAGATGGCAAATTGCATGGAATTCGCCAGTTGTGAATTCAACCACAATGAGCTAAATACGTTTTTGGCAACAGTTATTTTCTATTTTGTCCAAGGTTCTTTGTCAATAACATCTGTTATTTCTTTTCCATCATAAAGACTTATTCCTTCCCAAGTGCTAAACCAAATATTCCCTTTATTGTCTTCATAAATGGTTTGAATGGTATTTGTGGCTAACCCGTCTTTCATCGTGAAATTCGTAAACTCCTTTCCGTCAAATCGATATACACCATGGTTTTCTGCGGAAAACCAGATATTCCCTGTTCTGTCTTCACAAAAATTGTAGGTTTCTATGCCATCAATTATTCCTTCTCTTGTGAAGTTGGTAAAGGTCTTACCGTTAAATTTACTAACTCCCCCATAAAAAGTTCCAATCCAAATATTTCCTTGACTGTCTTGAAAAAGATCAGCTACATTATTGTCGGTCAACCCATTTTCGATTGTCAAGAACTCAAATTGACTGCCATTGAATTTCGTGATGCCATGGCTGTCATTGACAAACCAAAAATGTCCGTTTTTATCTATTAATATTTCACTAACTCTATTTTTTGACAGCATAGGTTCTGGGTTAGAAACATCAGGTTTCGGAATTTTGAAAGTTTCAAAGTTGGTTCCATCAAATTTGCTAACACCACCAACGGTACCAATCCAAATTGTACCATCTGTATCTATTTCGATTGCCCAAATTTCATTATCAATTAAACCATTTTTAGTGGTATAATTAGTGAATTTTTCACCATTGTAACTTGTAATACCATTAGATGTACCTAACCAAATATTCCCTCGATCGTCTTCGACAATTGCTCTTACTGCATTACCACCTATTCCATCTTTAGAAGTAAATTGTTTTAGCAAATTATTATTATAGATAACAACACCATCGTGGTTAGTCCCAAACCAATAATTTCCTTTTTTGTCTTCGTGAATTTGCCACACAAATTCGCTAACTATACCGTTTAAAGTTGAATGATGAATTGAGTTACTTGATTTTCGAGTGTAAATTAGAGGTTGATATTCATCGTTTTGAGGTTTTCTCGACTCAACTTTTTCTTTGGCTTCGTTTTCTGTTTCTTGACCCTTACAAGAAATAGTCAAGCCAATTAAAAAAGCCACACTTAATAATCTTACGGGTAGATTCAATTTACTTTTGAAATCGAGCATTTTCTTTGTGTTTGTCTAATTGTTGCAATTTGGTTTAGCCGTGTTGTGTGTAGTTTCATTTGATTTTCCTAGACTAGTCTTTACTGCTAATAGAAATTAAATACCCCATCATAAGCTCATCACCTTTTTCAAATTTCTCCATGTAATTGGCTCCTTCGATTTGATCAATATTTTGAAGGGTTAGGTTATTTCCAAAAGCATTTTTTAAAGCATCCATGTTTTTTTGTGTTGGATCGTTCTCGGCATAATACTGCTTTATTCTATTTTGAAGTTCTTTATTTGCATAGAGGTCGTTAAAATATTGCCTCGCGTTTTCATTAGGTATAAATCCGTTATCAGCCTGCAGATAATTAAGTAGACTTAAGTTCATCTTTACCACGTTCATCTCTTCCGAATAAGGCCAATAGAGAGGGATATCTATTTTTTTAGTATCATCAGTATAAAAGATTGGTTCGTAGTCGTAACTGGGCATAACAATATCAGGAGCAAGGTCACCCAAATCCATGGCACCGTAGGAACAATAGAACATAAATTCTTTAATCTCATCGTTATGAATAGCAATGGTCTTATACATACTATTATCACTAACAACCATGGCGTCAACTCTATTTGGATGATTTTCGGCAAGGTATAACATGACCTGTGGAGCGGTGGTTCTGCCAATAAGGGTGGCACTTTCAATCTTCATTGCATCCATAAAGGCCAAAATATCCATGGCAATATTTTCTACTTTAAAGATATCATCACCATCCTTATCAGAATTACCACGACCTCTATACATGGGCGCATAAACACGATAATGTTCTGATGCTTTAATGAGCATGTCTTTCCACGCTATATAATTTTGGAAGTAGGTAAAATCATTCTTTAAAGCAGAAGCGTTATGGACTCCTTGTATATGAATAAGTACTTTACCCTTACCTCCGAAATCCATGTATTCCATATTCATTCTTGAGGTTTGAATCATTTTGGCTTCATAGCCTTCAGAATCTGAACTGGTTCCTGTCTCAGTAATTCCTGAGTCTTGTCCATAGGTTGTAAATAGAAAGAGGCATAAAATGGCGGTTAGTAATGATTTCATAATTCTTTATTTTTATTAATTAGGCACAACGACCTGCTAAACCTCTCACTACTTCGAGACAGGCTCCGTTCTGTATTGCGAATGAAAAGGTAATAAATTCTTGAGCAATAATTAGAGAAAAGGACTTTATAAAGCTCTCAAATGATTGATTATCAATTAAACTCGCGTAAAGAGGTGTCAATTGTAGAATTTACCAGCCTTGAGAGGTTTGGCAGCTTAGCTTGAGAATTCAAGATACAGGGCCAAATGTGAAGCATTCATGACGTCCATAGTTTAAAATATAAGATGAGGAATAAATTGCGTTTAGCTTTGGGTTATGGCACTTTAAGGACTTGAGTCCGTCAGCTGGAGCTGATTTTAGCAGATTATCACTGTTGCAATTTGGTTTAGCGCTGACGCCAGCCCGTAGTAGGCTGCTTTACGCAAATGTTCATATTTCTATTTAACTTTCAATGTAAGAATTAATATCAATTGAACCGACAAAGTAGCAATGCATTATAGGTGTTGTTCTGGCACGTTTTTTTATTTTGTTCTATATAATTTATTTCTATTCGCTTTTACGTATTTCGTCAAGTCTTGCTGATATATTTTGACAAAACTTTCCTCCTCAAAATAATCTTCGATTTTTTCAGATGATAGAAGTTCTTTATATCCGTCTGCGAATGCAGTAAATCGTTTATTCCAATCACTTTTGTCATTTTGAAACTTTGAATATAAA
This sequence comes from uncultured Winogradskyella sp., assembly GCA_963966315.1. Taxonomy (GTDB): domain Bacteria; phylum Bacteroidota; class Bacteroidia; order Flavobacteriales; family Flavobacteriaceae; genus Winogradskyella_A. The sequence goes on from CAWZYX010000045.1 coordinate 11,579, forward strand.
TCTTGAATTGTATCGAACTTTCCGAAATATTCATTCAAATTAATTTCATAGTCCATGGCCAATTTTTCCATTCCAGTTTGTTGCATCCCTTCTAATGCGATTATCGATAATTCTGGTTAATTAAACAGAAATTGGTAAACTCCTCCATTGTTGACTTGAGATTCAGAGTTTATTAAAGTGAAATAAGTTCGCTGTTCTTTAGTCAGCTCATTTTACAGGGCATAAACTCATCGATGGCAGGATTTAAGTCTAATCGTCTTGAAGGGTTAAGATGATAAAAATCATAGTTCCCCTGCAACGTATCAGCTACCTTTAACTGATGTATTTCAATGATTAAATAATTAATTAAAGAATTAAGAACTTATGAAGAAGCGCGTTTTAATTATGGGAGCTGCAGGTCGTGATTTTCACAATTTCAATACGGTATTTCGCGACAATGACGCCTATGATGTAGTGGCATTTACGGCGGCACAGATTCCTGATATTTCCGATAGAAAATATCCTGCAGCACTGGCTGGTGAATTGTATCCCGCGGGCATACCAATTTATGAGGAAAAAGATCTTGTTAAGCTCATTGAAGAATTAAAGATTGATGATGTGGTCTTCTCGTATTCCGATGTTTCTTATGAATTTATAATGCACAAAAGCTCCCTTGTTAATACAGCTGGTGCTAATTTTGTATTATTGGGCACCAAGGATACCTCCATTAAAAGTTATAAACCCCTGATCAGTGTATGTGCCACACGTACGGGCTGTGGAAAAAGTCAGACCGCCAGACGCCTCATTGAAATTTTAATGGAACATGATCTTAAGGTAGTAGCCATAAGACACCCCATGCCTTACGGGGACCTTGAAAAACAAAAGGTCCAGCGCTTCGCAACCTTGGAAGATCTGAAAAAACATGAATGTACCATTGAGGAAATGGAAGAATATGAACCTCATGTGGTAAGGGGCAATGTTATCTACGCTGGAGTTGATTATGAGGCCATATTACGTGCAGCTGAAAATGATCCTGACGGATGTGATGTGATCGTTTGGGATGGTGGAAACAATGATTTCTCATTTTATGAATCCGATTTTCAAATTACCGTGACAGATCCTCATCGTGCAGATCATGGGATAAAGTATTACCCCAGTGAAGTGAATTTAAGAATGGCGGACGCCATAATCATCAACAAAGTGGATACGGCACGACCTGAAGATATTGCGAAGCTTAGAAAGATTTTATCTGAAGTGATTCCAAAAACCACAGTAATTGATGCGGCTTCTCCTGTGAGGGTAGAAGATCCCGAGGTGATCAAGAACAAGAAGGTTCTAATTATTGAAGACGGTCCTACCTTAACTCATGGTGGTATGAAAATTGGAGCAGGAACGGTTGCTGCTCAAAAGTTTGGTGTATCAGAAATTATCGATCCTCGACCGCATTTGGTTGGTAAACTCAAGGAGACCTTTCACATCTATCCAGAAATTGGCAATATACTGCCGGCTATGGGATATGGCGTCGAACAACTGAGAGATCTGGAGGTGACCATCAATGCCTGTGACTGCGAAGCCGTGGTCATTGGCACGCCCATCGATCTAAGCCGTGTCATCAATATTAATAAGCCCAATACCAGAGTTTTTTATGACCTGCAATGTATTGGCGAACCAAGTTTAGAGACCGTGATTGAGGACTTTTTGGTGAAGAAAGGAATAAGAAAAGAATTAGCCGAATTGGTATAACTTATAAATGGATCAATGAAAAAACAGCACCCACCGGGTGCTGTTTTTTTTGGTATTGAGCTTAATACTTTTTGATCTGTCATTTCAAGCCTGCCTGAAAAGCAACAATAAGAACGGCATTACGAGAAATGTAATTTCGAAGTAATCTCATAATCAACGGCATGTGTTTTAGAGATTCCTTCACTTTGTTCGGAATGACAGTTGAGAAGGTTTTAAGGACCTTTACATATCAACAACCCTTCCTATTCCAGAACGTGGATGTTCTTTTCTTTACAGATGCGTTTCAGCTCATCAGGCCAAACCGTAACGGTTACCTCACCTAAATGTGCTGTTCTCAGCAGATACATGTAAGTTCTGGCTTGCCCGATACCGCCACCTATACTCAATGGGATCTCATCATTTAAGATAGCCTGGTGGTAAGGAAGCTCTAGAAAATCCAATTGATCGGAAAGCTCTAATTGGGTTCTTAAAGAATCCTTAGTTACACGAATACCCATAGAAGTGAGTTCATGTCTTCTCTTGGTTACCGGATTCCAGACCAAGATATCGCCATTCAATCCATACATTTGTTCCCCATCCTTCATTACGGTTGGGGTCACCCAATCATCATAATCTGCGGCCCGCATTTCATGTGGGTAGCCATCTTTAAGCACAGAGCCAATACCGATAATGAACACCGCAGGATAGTCCTGTAAAATTCTGGTTTCACGCTCTTTCCTTGGTAAATCGGGATACATGTTTAGAATCTCTTCGGCGTGCAAGAATGTCAATTCCTCAGGAAATTCTGGATATCGCGGATCAGCCAATTCCGGGAATTGTTCCTTAGCCATGATACCGGCATTTCTTATCACCTTCCAAATCTTTCTTACCGTATCCTTGAGGTACTCTAAGTTTCTATCTTCTTCAGTAATGCGTTTTTCCCAGTCCCACTGATCCACATAGGAAGAGTGGTCATGATCTAAAAAATAATCTTTTCTCACCGCTCTCATGTCGGTATTGATACCTTCACCTTCTGCGCATTCAAATTGTGCCAATGCCATGCGTTTCCATTTGGTGGCTGCCTGCACAATTTGAGCCTCGATACGTTTTTCTAAACCTAATCCTGCGGGAAACTCTACAGGTGTTCTGGAGCCATCACGATCCAGGTAGTCATTAACCCCGGAGTTCTTGCTCACGATGAGAGGTACCTGTACCATTTGAATGTTAAGTTCTTCAGCAAGCCCTTTTTCAATATAATCCTTAATCATGTAAAGGGCTTTCATTCTCCTAATAGGAGATTGTAATGCCTGATAATTGTCCGGAAGAATTTTGCTGACTTCTTCGTAAGTACTTATGCCTGGTCCGGCAAGGTCTGTTTTTTTGTCGTACATAATTCTGTGGTTTTGAAAAGGTTATTTAAGGAATCACCTTTTTTTAGGTGGACTAAATATCCTCAAAATCCTCAAAATTAACTATGATAAAAGTCAGTACAGTGAGTTGAGATTCGAGTGGATAGAACTTGTTTCATAAAAAAATGACCCGAGGTCATGTTATTTTCTGTTTGTTTTCAAATCAGGCTTAAGGGTGTTTAGTAGAGTTCCATTCTAAAGACCAGCCAATGCTGCTGCATTGTAATTATTGATTCTCCATCCGGTTACAGGACCAAAGCCTTTTAACCAATCGAAACCTACAAGGCCATAAGACAGTAAGGAGGTGTCTTCTGATTCAAAATTGTATTTGGCTTCATTCAATGAGAATATGCTGAAGCGCTTGGATTCATCAATAGTTTTAAAGAACCAGGTTTCCATGATGAATTCATCAGTACTAACAAAAGGTTCCACCACAAATTGAGCATGACTCTTATAGGAACTCAATGTAAAGGTCAGGGCTATTGCCAATAGCTTTAAGGTGCTAAAAATTTTCATGTTGTCTAATAGGGTACCGAAGTTGAAGTTTGAATTTTTCATGACATTTTTTGTTTTATTGATTTGATTCAAAATTGCCCATTAATACACGCTTTATTTTGACCAATTATGCCAAGCTTTTGACAGTTTGCGCCAATACTTTAAGGGTCCTGTTATAGCAAAAAAAAGATGACCATTTGGTCACCTTTTACAATTCGTTTGTAGTAGAATTTCTAAACTGTTTCCACAAACACCCCTTCTTTGGTCTTCTCGACTTTGGATAATATATTTTTGAAAAGCTCTTTAATGGCTTTGTCCTAAACAGGTTATTAAGATAAGCCAGTCAATGTCTCAGAACAGCTCACTTCAGTCGAAGTGAGAATACCTTTATTTTTTGATGAATTTTAATGAGGTACCTCCGGAAAGTTCTATGAAGTAAACTCCACTGTTAAGGTTTCCTATAAAAATACTTCCTTCAGGGGATATTGTTCCTTCGATAAGCTTGGTTACTAGCATACTATAGATGCAAAAGTGTTCTTTTGCTTTTAATCCTGAAATCTGCAGATATTCGCTTGTTGGGTTAAAAATCAATCTGTTCAGGTCTCCCGAACCATTCTCACTGGCGCTCAATGTTTGGTTGGTGCTGCGCTCATAACTAAATCCCCCACCAGAACCACTGGTTGACCAGGATAAAAATTTGATATCGATGTATATATCGTCGGTTATTAAGTGAACCACCATGTCCTCACCAATTAAACTGGGCGGATTACCTCCCGTTGTACTGCTGTGTGCCGCCCCCCATGTTGAAAAGGTCAGGTTTTCAATACCATCTTGGATATTTCCAAAAGCCCATTCGGTGTCAGACGGTTGAGGACCCGTTCCTGATTGACCGCCGACCGATTCAACTGCGATATTAAAGATACCGCGGTTTTCTGCTCTTGTGATCCAAACGTTTTCAGTAATTCTATCTTGATTAACCTCCAAATTCCAATCGGCGTTATTGGATTTTGTAAATGTGATTAAGGGACCTGTCCATTCTGTTTGCGAATGAATAACATTGAATAAAATAGCTATGAGCAAGGTGAAAAAATGTCTCAAAATCTCAAAATATTAAAGGTGAACAGTAAAATTATGAAACATCCGGAGGTCCTTTTACAGCATACCGGTGAAAGCAGGCAGATTTAACCTAAAAATGATTTTAAGTTGACTATTTATTATTGAGGAGATGGGGTGGTTAAAAACAAATGGTCATTAGAAATTTTTTGTTAATCAAATGGTTTTGTTTTAAACCGTTTCCACAAACAATCCTTCCTCGGTCTTTTCAACTTTAGCCACCTTGTTCTTAGTAAGCTCTTTAATGGCCTTATCCCACTTTTTGTTGGAGAGCCCAGCTTCCCCTTTCAAATCGCTTAAAAGCATCTTAGATTGCTTCTCTAGAAGGGCTAAAACCCCTTTAGCATCTTCACTTATGGCTAAGGGCTTTTTCTCTGGTTTCATTTGTGGGAAGAACAAGACCTCCTGAATGCTCTGCTTGTTGGTTAGGAACATGACCAAACGGTCCATACCAATGCCCATGCCCGACGTTGGAGGCATGCCATATTCCAGGGCTCGTAAAAAGTCATAGTCAATAAACTCTGTGGCTTCATCGTCACCTTTTTGCGCCAGCTTTAACTGGTGCTCAAAGCGTTCTTTCTGATCGATGGGGTCATTTAACTCCGAGTAGGCATTGGCGATTTCTTTTCCGCAGACCATCAATTCAAATCGCTCCGTCAGCTCCGGATTGTTGCGGTGCTCTTTGCAAAGCGGGCTCATCTCCTTGGGGTAGTCGATGATAAAGGTTGGCTGTATATAGTTTTCCTCACATTTTTCGCCAAAGATCTCATCGATGAGCTTGCCTTTACCCATAGTGTCGTCAACCTCCACATCCAGAGATTTGGCAGCCTCCCTGATTTCTTCTTCCGATTTACCATAGATATCGAAACCAGTAAATTCCAGAATGGAATCCCGCATGGAGATGCGTTTATAAGGCGCTTTAAAGTCAATCGCCTGTCCTCCAAAAGTGGCTTTGGTAGTGCCATTGACAGCCAGTGCACAATGCTCCAGTAGCTGCTCACAAAATTCCATCATCCAATTGTAATCCTTGTAGGCTACATAGATCTCCATAGCCGTAAATTCCGGGTTATGAGTGCGGTCCATGCCCTCATTCCTGAAGTTTTTGGAAAACTCATAAACCCCATCAAACCCACCAACGATCAGTCGCTTTAAATACAGTTCATTGGCAATTCGCATGTACAACGGAATGTCCAATGTGTTGTGATGCGTGATGAACGGTCTGGCAGCGGCACCCCCGGGAATAGGCTGTAAAATGGGTGTTTCCACTTCAAAGTATCCTGCATTATTGAAGAATTGTCGCATGGCATTAAAGAGCTTGGTGCGCTTTACAAAGACCTCCTTCACCTGAGGGTTCACCACAAGGTCGGCATAGCGCTGACGATAACGCAATTCCGGATCGTTAAATTCATCGTACACATTGCCTTCAGCGTCCTGTTTTGGAAGTGGCAGTGGTTTAAGAGATTTACTCAAAACAGTAAAGTCTTTGACCATCACTGTTTTCTCACCAACTTTGGTGGTAAAGAGGGTACCTTCAATACCAATAAAATCCCCTATATCGAGTAACTTTTTATAAACCTCGTTGTATTTGGTTTTATCCTCGCCAGGACAAATCTCGTCGCGGTTAAAATAGACCTGGATACGTCCGGCGCTGTCCTGTAATTCCGCAAAACTGGCGCTTCCCTGTATACGACGGCTCATGAGGCGACCTGCAATGGTCACAGATTTACCTTCTTCAAACTGTGCTTTGATCTCTGTACTAAGCTCCTTAACAGGATACAGATCGGCAGGATAGGGGTTGATACCCAGTCCTCTCAATTTTTCTAATTTCTCACGTCTTACCAGTTCTTGCTCCGACAATTGCATGCTCCTAATTTTTGAACTGCAAAATTACATTATTTCAATAGAATTAGAAACAGCAAAACGCATAGGCTGAAATCCTGTTAGTTGTTGTTATCGCTGATGATGGCGAGCATGTCTTTTTCCAGGGTATCAGCGGGAAATTCTTCTATTCTCCCAACCTCTGTATCATCCTTGAAAAGAATAAAAGTGGGTACATACTCAATATTAAGACCTGCCTCTTCGTGGGTTGGACTTTGTTTGTACAGATCATCCTGTTCGCTTAACGCGACGACCGTCAATTGATTTTCAGGGAAATCACAGGCATCCAGTATTTTATAAAACTGCGGCACTTGTAACTGACTGTCGTCGCACCAGGTGCCTAAAAAGACTAAAATGTCGTAGGCCCCTAACTCGTTTTTTAACTCACTAATAGTAGTCATATCCAGCTCAAAGTCTTCATAATTTTCCTGAAACCAGGCGATGTAATTAGGCCCTTCTAAGCCTTCACGGTCTACTTTACCCAGCAAATAAGGAGTTTCGCCTTCTTCGGCAATTTCTAGGTTAATGTCTTTGCAGGCACAGAACACTAAACATAATAAGAGCAGAGTATAATACAATCTTAAATTCATCATGGATGTATATTTTTACGAAGCAAAGTTCGCTACTTTAAAATAAATACTACCAATCCTGAGTTAAAACATTACTTGTCTTCTGAGTTTGCAAATGGCTTGTGTCATCCGCTATATGCAAAGTACCTTGTTGTCTGTAGATTGTTATTCTTTCAAGAGTTTTAGTTGTTCTGCTGCATTTTTATGGCTTCTATCCAATAGTAAAACTTTTTCGTACATTTCTATTGCACCTGCTGTTTGACCACTTTTTACCAAAGCTTCTCCATAGCTGTCATATACGTTTGGGTTGTACCTGAAATAAAGACTATTAAAGTAGAAGGTTAAAAGCGCTTCTTCTATTCTACCTGATTCAAGGAGAACGTAACCCAAGGTGTTGAGTTCAGAAGGATTTCCTTTGATGAGACTATAAACGTCTAGCAAATGTTTTCTTTCATTTGCTTTAATTTCTTCTACAGATTTAGAGTTGAAAAGGTCAAGTAAATAGGTGGCGCCTTTATAATTTGGTTTTGAGGGCACACTTAAAGCGATTTGAGCCAAATCTGTGTATAAATCGTTAGAAGGAGATTCAACAATACGTGCAATTTCTGTCCCCTTTTCTGTAAAAATGAACGTAGGGACACGATGAATATTTTTTCCTTTTTCTTCCCCATTGGGGCCCTGCTTATATTTCGATGATCCCTCAATCATATCATATAGGGCAATTAGTTTGAGTTGATCACGCTTCAAACCAAGGGTATCCCATAGCTTAAGAAATTTGGGAACCCAATTTTTACTATCACCACACCAGGTACCCATAAAAATTTCCACCTCTACAGACTTCAGATTTTTAGCCCATTTTGGATTAGGCACTTTTACATTAAATTGATCATATCCCTCATCAAACCAACTCTTAAAGTTTTTATCTTCTTCAAGATGTTCTATTCGGAACGGTCCAATAAGATGCCGTTCGCTATTCTCATTGGAATAGTACTGTGTTTCCTGAGCAAGTATAGAAGTATGGCTGATGAATAAAAAAAGTAAAACTATATAGCTTTTCTTAGTACTTGAATGCATTAAAGTCATGTGATAAGTAATTTAGAATTTTAAGAACACACTTGTAAACACCTCACAAGTCAGGGCCAATGTTTAGCCTTGAGGCAGTATTACAGTGCCTTTAATTTTGAGGATAGTAATTTCAGATGCTGTGTTGGATAAGACCCTTATGGATTTGGAAAATGCACCCACTCTACGAGTATCATATTTTATGTTAATGATGCCAGTTTTTCCCGGTAAAATAGGTTCTTTTGAATAAGAGGGCACTGTGCAACCGCAGGTTGTTTTTACATGGGTGATAACAAGTGGGGTATCACCTGTATTTTCAAAAGTAAATTGCCTGCTCCCGTCTGAATGTTGCACTATTTCCCCATAATCTATGGTTTGGGATTCAAAGCTAATTTTGGCAACGAGGCTGTTTGTGGTCAGATCTTTTGTCGATTCAAAATTGAAGAAAATTAAGGCACAAACCACCATAACTAAATTTAAAACTGTCCGTTTCATGATTGAAAATGTTTAATTCATAATGAAGCAAACATGCAATTTAAGTCAGTATGATGACAAGAAAACCGGGTTGGAAATTGGTACTAGTACCCGGGTGGAATTTTATAACTAATTGATAAAAAGAGACTTAGCTTCTTCTCTTGACTGTACTTGAAGCTTCTTGTAGATGTTGTTGGTGTGAGATTTTACCGTACTCACACTCAAAAAAAGATGTTTGGCAATGTCCTTGTTCGATTTATTCTGTAGTAGTAGGTCTAAAACTACCTGCTCCTGCTTGGAGAGATGCGCTTTAAGGTTTTCTGTGCGATCTTTCTTCTGTTTATAACGGGCGTACAACAACACCAGATTAAACAGGATGGAGAGAGTTAAAAGGGTGTAAAGTAAAAAAGGCCAGAGTTCTGATCTATCAGGGGATAAACTTGAAAGCATGTATTGGTCTGCCTGCAGTTCGCGTTGGTATTGAGCGGTATATGAGGTATTTGGGTAAGTACTTTCCAGACGTTTCTCAAGTTGTGAATAGTACTTATTTTCTTTTAGATCTTCGGCATAAAATCGGTATATTTCATTGGATCGGTCTGAGAGATAGGCATAGGCATATAATTCAGCCAGGGGTTCGTCCATGGCGCTGCTGTAGTCCTGAAGGGTCGCAAACCATTTTCTATCGTTAAGCTTCTTGTTCGCCTGACTTCGGTATTCACTGTAGGCGAATTTCATTTCTTCTTTTAAAGAGTCAATTTTAATGAGGGCCGTGGCCTTTGGATTGTTGGATTGAATGTCGCAGAAGATCTGCTTTTCAAAGCCGTAGGGAAGGCTCAGGGTATCCCTGTTTTTGGCAATAAACACCACCGCATAGCTGTTTGGACAATAGCCGTTGATCACCGACTCATCGAGGAGATCAGCACAATGATCGGAGTGGATTCTATAAATACGATTATCGTCTTCTAATAGATTGCCTTTAAACTCAAAATAACCGGTGCTATCTGCAACAGTTCTTGTG
>CAWZYX010000046.1:0-21287 GCA_963966315.1 uncultured Winogradskyella sp.
GACATTATTAATAATTTCTTGAGCTTTGGAAGATGAACCGAAGGATTTTTAATCAATTTTACCGTCAATTCTCCATGTATGTTATATTTTTGATTCAAACTTGATTGAGAAATGAACAAGAAAGTAATTCTAATGATACTTGATGGCTGGGGAAAATCTCCTGATCCTGAAGTATCGGCCATAGATCATGCCAACACCCCATTTATTGATGGTCTTTATCAAAAATACCCTAGTGCAAGTTTAAGGACCGATGGATTAAATGTAGGCCTCCCGGAGGGGCAAATGGGCAATAGCGAAGTCGGACACATGAATTTAGGTGCAGGAAGAATTGTTTATCAGGATTTGGTAAAAATAAATCTGGCTGTGGAGGATAAGTCTCTGAACCAAATGCCCGAATTGACCAGGGCTTTTGAGAACGCCAAATCTAATGGGAAAAAGGTACATTTTTTGGGCTTGGTTAGTGATGGCGGAGTACATTCTCACATCAATCATTTATTTGGACTATTAGACGCAGCAAAAGAGTACGGACTAAAGGATGTTTATGTACATGCCTTCACAGACGGCCGTGATGTTGACCCAAAATCGGGATATGGGTTTATTTCCGATCTCCAGGATAAGCTTTCAGAGACTGGTGCCCGGTTAGCCACTGTATGTGGGCGTTATTACGCCATGGACCGGGATAAGCGATGGGAAAGGGTTAAGCTCGCTTATGACGCTCTTGTTCATGGAAAAGGAGAACTTAGCATAGACCCTTTGAAGTCTATAGAAAATAGTTACGAAGAAGGGGTTACTGACGAATTTATAAAACCAATAGTGCTAACTGATGGTAACGACGAAGCTATTGCTAAAATAGAGGATGGTGATGTTATCATATTTTTTAATTTCCGAACCGATAGAGGACGTCAGCTTACTCAGGCACTCTCACAGCAGGATTTTCATGAGTATAATATGCACAAGCTCGATTTGTACTATGTGACGATGACCAACTACGATGATAGCTTTAAAAACATTGAGGTGATCTTTAAAAAAGACAACCTCAGGGAGACTTTGGGTGAAGTTTTGGAGAAGCATAAAAAAAGACAAATTCGAATTGCTGAAACTGAAAAGTATCCTCATGTGACCTTTTTCTTCTCCGGTGGAAGAGAAACTGAATTCAAAGGAGAAAGAAGAATTCTCAGAAGCTCTCCAAAGGTACCGACCTATGACCTCAAACCAGAAATGAGCGCTTATGAGATCAAGGACGCACTCCTCCCGGAATTAGAGAACGAAACCGCAGATTTCATATGCTTAAATTTCGCAAATGGCGATATGGTGGGACATACAGGGGTTATGGACGCGGCAATTAAAGCCTGTGAAGCCGTCGATAAATGTGTTGAGGCTGTTGTCACAACCGCATTGGAGCACAATTATACCACCCTACTTATAGCAGACCACGGGACCTGCGAGACCATGGTAAATCCCGATGGTACGCCTAACACAGCCCATACCACAAATCCAGTACCCATTATTTTAATTGATAAGGACCTCAAAAACATAAAAGACGGTATTCTTGGCGACTTGGCTCCAACTATTCTTGAATTGATGGGCATTCCTCAACCAGAGATCATGACCCAACATTCATTGATATCCTAACTCTTAAAATAGTTCTTTTGCGTTTCAGAAACGAGATATGAATTTTCAAAACCGACTTATCATTGCTGTAGATTTTGACGGCACCATTGTTGAAGACGCCTATCCTGATATCGGGAAACCCAAAATTTTCGCATTTGAAACTTTAAAGCGTTTTAAAGAAGACGGTCACCGACTCATTCTATGGACCTACAGATACGGAACCAGATTAGAGGAAGCCGTATCCTTTTGCAGACAAAACGGCGTTGAATTTTATGCGGTGAATAGCAGTTTTCCAGAAGAGGTGTTTGATGATACCAAAAGCAGAAAAATTCACGCAGATCTGTTCATCGACGATCGCAATGTTGGTGGCGCTTTGGGCTGGGGTGAGATCTATCAAATTGTTACCAACGAAACTCCAGACCACCGAAAATTAAAGCCCAGAAAAGGTTTTCTGGGCTGGTTTAAATGATTTTTGATTAAAGCAGATTGAAATACTCCCTGTCAATATGCTCCCTATGGTCTGGATGAGCAATTTCAACAAGTGCTTTTACCCTTTCTTTAATTGTTTTACCGTATAAATTGGCCACACCATACTCAGTGACCACGTAGTGTATGTGGGCTCTGGTAGTGACTACCCCTGCACCAGACTTTAAAGCAGGAACAATTCGGCTGATTCCCTTTCTGGTGACTGATGGAAGGGCAATAATGGCTTTACCGCCCTCACTTAATGAGGCACCACGAATAAAATCCATCTGTCCTCCTACACCGGAATACATTTTTGAACCAAACGAATCTGCACATACCTGTCCGGTAACATCCACCTCAATGGCAGAGTTGATCGCTACCATTCTAGGGTTTTGTTTGATAATACTCACATCATTCACATAGTCCGAGGTTCGCATTTCAACAAAAGGGTTGTCGTCAACATAGTCATAAAGCCGTTTAGACCCCATTAAAAAGGTGGCCAGTGACCTGCCTGGATCTACCCCTTTATAATCGCCGTTAATGACGTTATTGAGGATAAGGTCAATGACTCCATCTGAAAACATTTCGGTATGCAAGCCCAGATCTTTATGGTTGGTCAGTCGTGTTAGTACGGCATTGGGAATGTTACCAATACCCATTTGAAGGGTACTTCTATCCTCTATCAGTTCTGCTACATAATCACCGATTTTGGTTTCAGTTTCATTTGGGGCGGTTGGTTTATGTGAAGGAAGTTCCTCATCGCACTCCACAAAAGCATCAATTTCTGTGACGTGTATAATCCCATCACCAAATGTACGGGGCATCTGCTTATTGACCTGCGCTATCACATAGTCTGCATTGGCAATAGCAGCAAGGGTTGCTTCAACTGATACACCCAGAGAACAATAGCCGTGCGTATCTGGAACCGATACATGTATTAAAGCCACCTGAATATCTACAATGTTTCTCTTGAATAAGAGTGGTAACTCACTGAGAAACACAGGGGTGTAAGAGCCATTGCCTTCTTTAAGCGTATGTCTTACATTTCTTCCAATAAAAAAAGAGTTCACGTGAAAGCTTTTAGCATACTTTGGATCTGCATAAGGTGCTGGTCCTTCCGTATGCAGCTGACATATTTCAACATTCTCTAATTCTTCATGCCGGTCGACCAGGGCTTTGATTAAAACCTGGGGTGCAGCAGCTGCTGCCTGTAAATATATTTTATCGTTCGATTTTACTACTTTAAGTGCCTCCTGGGCACTGATAGTTTTTATCATGATTCAAGGTGTTTTATAAGAACAAAAGTACAGTCTTAAACACAAGTAAAAACTGCCTTATGTCATGTTTTGGGTAAATATTTGAAGTCGCATTTATTGGCTATCTTTGGCCCAATTTTAAGGCAAATGATATGATCATACCTAAATCTCCGGAGGAGATAGAATTAATGAGAAAAAGTGCTCTTGTGGTTTCAAAAACGCTTGGTATGCTTGCGAGAGAAGTGAAGCCCGGAATTACTACCAACAGACTGGATGAGTTGGCTGAAGAGTTCATTAGATCACAGGGTGCCTTACCGGGGTTCAAAGGACTTTACGACTGCCCCTCCACTCTCCTGTGTAGTGTAAATGAAGCTGTGGTTCATGGACTACCTACAGACCGACCTCTGGAGGAAGGGGACATCGTTTCTATTGATTGTGGTGCCTACATGAATGAGTTTTATGGAGACCATGCCTATACCTTTGAAATTGGAGAAGTAGACCCTGACACTAAAAAACTAATTGAGGTTACTAAAGAATCTCTTTACGTTGGTATCAGACAGTTTAAGTCGGGTAACCGCGTTGGTGATGTGGGCTATGCTATTCAAACTTTCTGTGAGTCCCACGGATTTGGGGTTGTTCGGGAATTAGTCGGTCACGGACTTGGACGAAAAATGCATGAAGATCCTGAGATGCCTAATTACGGACGCAGAGGTCGTGGTAAAAAATTCATTGAAGGTATGGTGGTTGCCATTGAGCCCATGATTAATCTAGGGACTCACAAGGTAAAACAGCTTAAGGACGGATGGACTATTGTTACGCAGGATGCAAACCCCAGTGTGCACTTTGAGCACGATGTGGCGTTGATTAATGGAAAACCTGAACTGCTTTCAACCTTTGCCTATGTGCACGAAGCTCTGGGGATCACTTCAGACGAAGAGGATGAATTCAGGGCCGTTCCATTAAATTTATAATTATGATCATTGATATCACATCACTTAAACAACATCAGGTTGTTGAGGGCTACAAAGCGAGATTCGTGCACTCGGAATCCATGACCATTGTTTTCTGGGAAGTGGATAAAGGCGCTTCCATTCCTGTGCATTCCCATATTCACGAACAATTATCTCAGGTAACCGAAGGAAGGTTTGAAATGGACATAGATGGCGAAACCATTATTTTGAAACCTGGCGATCTGTTAGTAATTCCGTCTCATGCAAAGCACGGTGGTAAGGCTCTTACAGACTGTAAAATCATCGATACTTTTAGTCCAGTAAGAGAAGATTACAGGACCTTATCTGAAGAATCTTGATCAAATTTTTCTTAAAATACATCCCAAGACCTGTTTTAATTCGATTAAGTTATATCGCCAGGCCCTTCCTAAGTCTCTTTTTAAAGGGAACCAACTACACAGATCCAATTGATGGCAGATCATTCAGGCGTTTCTTATCTTATGGATACGAAAAACAGCGAGCAAATGTGCTCTCCCCTTCAACACTGTCTTTGGAAAGACATCGGTTGCTCTGGCTGTACTTAAAGAACGAAACAGACTTCTTTGACAAAGAACTCAAAGTATTGCATTTTGCTCCGGAACAAGCCTTCTACAGGCGCTTCAGAAAACTCAACAATTTAGATTATACAACCACCGACCTTAACTCGCCTCTGGCAGACGTTCAGGCAGATATATGTGCACTTCCATTTCAGGATAATGTGTTTGATGTTATTCTGTGTAATCATGTACTGGAACACATACCAGACGACCACCAGGCGATGTCGGAACTGTACAGAGTGATGAAATCCGGCGGGTGGGGTATATTTCAAATTCCTCAGGACCTCAACAGATCGGTCACCTTCGAAGATAATTCAATTACAGACCCTAAAAAAAGGGCCGAAATATTCGGACAGTATGACCATGTTCGAGTTTACGGAAGAGACTATTTCGAGAAGTTACGAAGTGTTGGATTCAATGTGGTCGAAGTCGATTATACATCAACCCTTTCAAATACCGAAATCGACAAATACCGGTTGGCAAAAGGGGAATTGATTCCACTGGTCATGAAATCTTAATCCTCGGGGAAACCGTTTAGGGATATGGCTGAAAGCGTTTCTCCACCATCGTAAACGATGAAATACACTTGAAGTTCCGGATGAAATTCTAGAAAAGCTTCCGTTTGCTCTACCCCCATAGCCTGGAAGGCAGTGGCATAACCATCGGCTAACATAGCATTGGGTGCAATAACTGAAACGCTGAGTACATTGGTCTTTGTTGGGTACCCTGTGGACGTGTCAATGATATGCGCATAGCGGTTACCGTTTTTATCCACCTTAAATTTTCTGTAAACACCTGAAGTTGCCATTCCCTTATTGGATAAAGAGATAATTTTAGAATAGGTTTGAGAACCATCAAAATTGGGATCGTCTACACCAATGCGCCACTGGGTTTCACTTTCTTTATTGATGCCTGCACTTCGCAGGTCACCTCCAATGTCCACAAGGTAATTTCTAATTCCCTGAGTTTCCAAATATTCAGATACCTGATCAATGGCGTACCCCTTGGCTATCGCATTGAAATCCAAATAAACACTATCGGGCTTGATAAAACGGTCTTCCAGCATGATAACTTTATCAAAGCCCACGAAATTCATCAAAGTGCTAATGGTTATACTATCTGTGAGAAATTTGTTCTCATCCGGTCCAAAATTCCAGGCATTTACCACATTTCCAATGGTGGGGTCAAAAGCACCTTTGGTCTCTTTAAATATTTTCTTTGAAGCTTTAAAAACGGCTTTAAAATGTTGGTCTACCTCAACCTGTTCATTCCTGTTAAACCTTGAAATATCCGAATCTGGTATATAGGTGGATAGCGAATAGTTGATGACCTCAAAAATACTATCGACCGCTTCCTGGTGGTCCTGCTCCTCGTCGGAATAATAAGTGATATTGAAATAGGTTCCAAAAATGGCTCCACTATACTTAGTATTTTCAGGAGCTTGACTGCAGGATACTACAAAGCCTCCGGCAATTATCAGGAAAAGAAGACGCTGCATCATATTAATTTAAATTCATATCAATCACCTGAATCCCATTGTATTCAATCAGGTATTCCTCATTTAGATATATTGGCAAGGATTCCCCCTGGGGATTGCCTAAGCCCACACCTGCATAAAGTACTTTTGCGTCCTTTTCATAAGCGTGTTTTTTAAAGGTTTCCATCCAAACGACGTCGTAATTATTAGGGTTCTCCGGAAGGATGACAGCCCTGACGATCACGAAAAAATACTGACTACTCTTATCGATACAGACAAACTGAGGGTGCTTTTTAAGCTTGCTGTTTACCGCAATAAATTCAAATCCTCGAGACTCCAGATCCTTACCAACATGATTCATAGCCAGGTTGTGCAACTCCTGCTTACTTAATGCCTTTCTCATAGTATGCAAATTTAATGGCATTTAATGGTTTTTCCACAGATAGTTGATAATTTATACCTGAGCTATTCTGAAATATTAGATACATTTACGCTTAATGAGATCGTATTCCTTATCCAGACGTTTAGGACTCCTGCTAGGCCCCCTGCTTTTTGTAGCTTTACAATTTAAGCCCTCTGTATTGATTTCTGACAAAGCCGACGTTGTAATCTCGGTAGCAGTCTGGATGCTTATTTGGTGGATCACTGAGGCAGTTTCTATCTCAGTCACGGCCCTGTTACCCTTATTACTGTTTCCTTTATTCAAGGTAATGCCAATGGCAGAAGTAGGAAGTAATTACGGAAGTCCTATTGTTTTTTTATTTTTTGGAGGGTTTATCCTGGCATTGGCCCTGGAAAAAGTAGAATTACACAAAAGAATTGCCCTCAGCATCATTAACCGAACCGGAAATTCACCTAATAAGGTAATTTTAGGGTTTATGTTGGCAACTGCACTCATGAGCATGTGGATCAGCAACACGGCGAGTACTGTTGTCATGTTACCAATTGCTCTCTCTGTAATTAATTTATTAATCAATGATGCAGATGGGTTTACCAAAGCAGATAAGAATTTCTCGTTAAGCATTATGCTTGGCATTGCTTTCTCCGCAAATGCAGGGGGTATTGCTACTGTTATTGGTACACCTCCTAACTCAGTATTGATTGGATTGCTTGAAAATGAATACCAAACGGAGATTTCGTTCTTAAACTGGATGGTGTTTGGGGTTCCTTTTTCAGCTGCTCTTCTTTTTATTATTTACTGGGTACTGGTCAGATGGCTGTTCCCTTCTACGGGTCTGCAATTTCATACCTCCACTACCGTGATCAAAGATGAGCTAAGAAAACTTGGAAAGACCTCCAAAAAAGAAAAACATGTGTTACTGGTTTTTGGGCTGATCGTCACCCTATGGGTATTCCGATCACTAATCAATTCATTAATCCCGGGTCTGGATTTATCCGACGCCATGATCAGCGTATTTGGCGCCCTGCTTTTGTTTGCGGTACCGCATGATCTTAGAAAGGGAGAATTTATTTTATACTGGAATGACACACAAAAACTGGCATGGGGAATCCTTATCTTATTCGGAGGTGGCCTGGCCCTTGCCAAAGGCATGTCCTCAACAGGAATTGTTGATCTCGTTGCTATTCAAATAGCTGATAGTGATCTGGGCATCCTGCTTACTGCCAGTTTACTCATTATCCTCATGCTGTTTATGACCGAACTCATGAGCAATGTCGCCCTAACAGCCGTATTAGCACCAGTTGTAGCTGGTATCGCCATTGGCCTGAATATCCCTATTGTTTATTTACTCATTCCTGTTACCGTTGCTAGTAGTTGTGCTTTCATGTTGCCGATGGCTACTCCTCCAAACGCCATTGTTTTCGCCAGTGGACTAGTGGAGGTCAAACAAATGGTAAGAGCTGGAATTGTATTAAATCTAATCTCCATTGGACTGCTTATTCTTGCTTTTCAATTAATTATCCCATTGATTTTTTAAATGGTCTTTTGAAATCAACTCGTTTAAATTTTGTATCTTTTTGGTGGAAAAAGAAAAATTATGAATACCTCATTACGCTTTGAGCAGGCCATAAAAAAGCTCTACACTGCATTTCACAATGAGCGTTTAAACCCTGAAGATTGTGCTGCATGCGCAGTGGGCAACATACTTGACCGAAAAGACTTCTGGAAGCACCTTTCTGACGATCACGGTAGTTTAGAGTTGAACTATGTGGGCAGATTCCATGAACTAAGAGGGAAAAAGTTTAACGGTTATACGCCTTCTGAGCTCATGAAAATTGAATATACTTTTTTAGAAGCCTGTGGCTACGAATTACCATACAGATACAACCACAAAAGACCAAAAGACCCAACAGACAAGGACGTGCTTTTTAACGGCTTGTGTGCCGTTGTAGAGGAATTATGCCGTCTTGATGGGATTGAAAACGTGCTCGAGTATCAGTGTCTGTTTAAGACTGATGCAAAAGTAGAAAGCCAACTGGAGGAAGTATTTTAGATGTTAAAGATTTTGAATAAAAAAACCGATGCAAAAGCATCGGTTTTTTTTCAGTTTCAAAAGAACTACCCCCCGAAATCATCAAATCGGATGTGCTCATCAGGAATTCCAAAGTCTTCACCCATTTTCTGAACCGCCTGGTTCATTAGTGGGGGACCGCAGAAATAGAGTTCAATATCCTCAGGGGTATCATGATGGTTCAAATAGTTATCAATAACACAGTTGTGAATGAATCCTACAAAACCATCACCTTCTTCATCGTTAATGTCTTTTTTAACCTTCCAATTGTCTTCTTCTAACGGCTCTGACAGGGCCATGTAAAACTTAAAGTTAGGGAATTCCTTCTCCAGTTCTTTGAAGTGGTCAATGTAGAACAATTCTCTTCTCGATCTACCGCCATACCAATAAGTCACCTTTCTTCCCGTTTGAAGTGTTTTAAACAGATGATACAGGTGAGAGCGCATAGGCGCCATACCCGCTCCACCGCCAACGTAGAGCATTTCGCTTTCAGACTCGTTAATAAAGAATTCTCCATACGGTCCGGAAATAGTTACCTTATCGCCAGGTTTCTGTGCGAAAATATAAGATGAGGCGATACCGGGGTTCACGTCCATCCATTTATTCTTGGCCCGATCCCAAGGTGGTGTGGCAATTCGCACATTCAACATGATCTCTCTTCCTTCAGCAGGATAAGAAGCCATAGAATAAGCCCTTTCAATGGTCTCGGTATTTTTCATTACTAACGGCCAGAGATCAAACTTATCCCACTCTTCCTGAAACTTATCGGGTTTATCATGCTCCTCCGGGTGTGCAGTGATGTCTATATCGGAATACTTGATCTCACAGGGAGGGATTTCAATCTGAATGTATCCTCCAGCCTTGTAGTTCATTTCTTCAGGAATTTCTACTACAAATTCCTTAATAAAGGATGCTACATTGTAGTTCCTTACAACAGTAGCCTCCCACTTCTTGATACCAAAAACTTCCTCAGGAATGGTAATCTCCATATCCTGTTTCACCTTCACCTGACAGGCCAGTCTGGCCCCACTTTGCAATTCTTTTCTCGAAAAATGAGGGGTTTCTGTAGGCAATGCTTCACCACCTCCGGAAAGAACGTGGCATTCACATTGTATACAGGTACCACCACCACCACAGGCAGAAGGCAAAAAGACCTTGTTGCTTCCGAGTGTAGACAGGAGGGTTCCTCCCGATGCCACCTCTATCTCTCTTTCACCATTAATGGTGATCTTCACCGGTCCTGACGGTGACAGTTTTTGCTTTACTACCAGCAACAGAGTTACTAGGAGCAGTGTCACAAACAAAAACGCAACAACGGTGGTTATTACAGTTCCTAAAGTACTTGCGGCTAAAATCATAATGCAATTTTTATTTCGTGGCGTTATTTTCTACCAAACTAAGTTTGTCGGTATCAACAACTTCTTCTTTTTCAATTTTATTTTCAACCTCTACAGTCTTTTGCTCATCAGTCTCTACTGCGTCGTCACCACCGGTGAGCATACCTCCAAAACTCATAAAGCCAATGGCCATTAAGCCAGTGATAATAAAGGTAATTCCCAAACCTCTTAAAGCAGGAGGTACGGCAGAATATCTGATTTTTTCACGAATCGCAGCTATGGCCAAAATGGCGAGAAACCATCCAATACCTGAAGAAATACCATAATTAAGAGCCAGACCAAATGTTTCGATTTCTCTTGATTGCATAAATAAAGATCCACCAAGAATGGCACAATTCACGGCAATTAATGGTAAAAATATACCTAATGAATTATAGAGTGACGGAGAGAACTTCTCAACTACGATCTCTACCAGCTGAACCATTGTTGCAATAGTTGCAATAAACATTAAAAAGGACAGGAAACTCAAGTCATAAGAGGCAAATTCTTCACCCAGCCACGACAGCGCTCCTTCCTGTAACAAATACTGGTCCAATAACCAGTTGAGGGGGACAGTGATTGAGAGTACAAATATAACAGCAGCACCCAAACCAACAGCTGTTGACACTTTTTTAGACACCGCAAGGTAAGAGCACATTCCTAAGAAATAGGCAAATACCATATTGTCTACGAAAATCGATTTAAAAAATAGTTCTAAATGTTCCATATATCTTAAAATTCTCGGTTTCTCCAGGCCTTACTTTGCCTGCTTTGCCGAAAAGGACTTTAGTCCTCTATTAATGCTTTGTTTCTTGAGCGTTGTACCCAAATGATCAGACCAACAACGATGAGGGCCATTGGTGGTAACACCATGAACCCGTTGTTCTCATATCCCAAGGCATATAAGCCTGTTTTTTCAACTGAATCTCCAAGGACTTTAAAACCAAATAAGGTTCCTGAACCCAACAGCTCTCTGAAGAATCCCACGATGATCAAAATCACCCCGTAGCCAAGAGCGTTACCGATACCATCCAGAAATGAACGCCAGACACCGTTACCTAAGGCAAAGGCTTCAAAACGTCCCATAATAATACAATTGGTAATTATAAGACCAATAAAAACAGATAGTTCCTTACTCAAAGTGTAGGCATATGCTTTTAGGACCTGATCTACAATGATTACCAGAGTGGCAACCACTATCAGTTGAACAATAATTCGAATCTTTGAAGGAATAATATTTCTCATCAACGAAATAACCACATTCCCAACTCCCATCACAAAGATCACCGAAATGGCCATTACTATGGAAGGCTTTAATTGAGCCGTGATTGCTAATGCAGAACAAATACCCAGTACCTGTATGGTGATAGGGTTATTGTCCGCCAACGGATCTAAAATTAATTTGCTGTCTTTTTTAGATAATAGTCCCATACCCTATAATTGATTTAAATTGGAGAAATAAGGCTTATACATCTGAATATCCTTTTTCAACATCGCAGTTACACCGTCTCCTGTAATAGTAGAGCCAGCTATGGCATCTACCTTATGATCGTTTTTTCTTTCGTTCTTAGGATCGTTATTACCCTTGGCCACCTTAATTCCCTGAAAATTATCATTTTCGTCCAATAGCTTCTCACCGGCAAAATCGTCCATAAAAAAGCGTTCTTTGATATTAGCTCCTAGCCCAGGGGTTTCGCCAGCGTGGTCAAAGAAAACCCCCTGAACCACCATATTTTTATCCATAGCTACAAATCCCCAAATAGCATCCCAAAGTCCTTTACCTCTCACCGGTACCACATATACCTCTTCCCCATCTTTATCGGCCACAAACAAGGGTAATCTTCTCTCATAATTTCCATTTTTGGCCTTTGCACCCTCCTTTTTGATATCAATGAGATAAGCTTCGTCATTTTCTGTAATTTCATCTCCTTGAATAACATACTGTTTCTTAATGTACTCGTTGAATTTAGCTTCAACAATGTCGGTAGGAACAAAGGAGACGTCACTAGAGCCCTCGTTGTTGTTTACGCCAATCGCGTACAATATATTTTGCTGCTTCTCATAACGTTCATTGGCCTTAACTACGGGCTTTAAACCTGATGCCAATCCCGCCAGAATAGAGCCCACCACTATCACCATAACCATAGCGAAAACAACGGTATAACTGTTTTTTTCTGTATCTAGTGCCATATTAAGCTGTCTTTACTTTTAAGCGTTTTAGTCTTTGTTTTACATTTCCCTGAACCACATAGTGGTCGATAGTTGGTGCAAATACATTCATCAATAAAATGGCTAAAAATACACCCTCCGGATAGGCTGGATTGAATACGCGGATCATAATGGAAATGAACCCAATTAAAAACCCGTAAATCCACTTACCTTTATTTGTTTGTGAAGCTGTCACTGGGTCTGTGGCCATGTACACAGCTCCAAACAGTATACTTCCAATGATTAAATGCTGCCAGAATGGGATGCTCATCAGAGTATAAAACTTCGAAGTCTCATCAATCAATCCTGTACCAACAACACCATATTCAAAGATAAAGCCCATGACCAAAGCACCGATTAAGGTACTTACAATGATCCTCCAGCTTCCTATCTTGGTGAAAATAAGGAACAATCCTCCGATGATAATGAGGAATTTTGAGGTTTCACCTACTGATCCGGGAATTAAGCCCCAGAACATATCCCAGTAATCAATTCCTGCAAGGGACGAATTCTGAGCATAAGCACCCAGCAATGTTTCTCCCGATATGGCGTCTGGAGTTCCGGCACGTTCCACAGCACCGTGCACCCACACCTTGTCACCCGTCATCCAGGTAGGGTAAGCAAAAAACAAGAACGCTCTTATGGTGAGGGCTGGATTGAGAATATTCATTCCTGTTCCACCAAAAACCTCCTTGCCTATCACCACACCAAATACTACGGCTACGGCCAGCATCCATAATGGAATATCTATTGGAACTATTAGTGGAACTAGCATACCTGTTACCAAATACCCTTCCTCCACCTCGTGTCCTTTGATCACTGCAAAAACAAACTCTACTGCCAGACCAACCCCATAGGATACCACAACCAGAGGTAGTACCGTTAAGGCTCCTAACCAAAGATTTTCCCAAGTCCAGAATGACGCTCCTAAAAAGCCATTGGCCGCCTCTATTTCACCCAGAGCTAAATAATGCTGGTAACCTGCATTGAACATTCCAAAGATCAAACAGGGAACAAGCGCCAGGATGACGGTATTCATGGTACGTTTCAGGTCGTCTGCAGCCTTGATATGCGTTCCATTGTGAGTCGTCTCGTTTGGGGTATACAAGAAAGTGAACAGTGCGTTGAACGCCGGCAACCACTTCTTGTCCTGATTTTTAACTTTAAAATTGTGTAAATTTTGTTTTAAACCCATTTCTTTTCTTTTTTTCTTGACCGAAGCAGTTACAGAACCTCGGCTTACATAACAATTTTAATCAACCTATTTCTTTAAGCATCAAATCCAGACCTTCTCTGATGATCTGCTGATGTGGTTGCTTGGATACACAAATAAATTCTGTCAGCGCAAAATCTTCCGGTGCAACCTCATACATTCCCAAGGCCTCCATTTCATCAAGGTCATTGTACATACATGCTTTTAAGATTTGCATTGGATAGATATCCATCGGAAAGACGTCTTCATAGCTGCCGGTCACAACAAATGCCCGATGCTCACCATTGGTATTGGTATTGAGATCGTACTTCTTTTTGGGGTTTAACCAGGAAAATGTAAGAGCCCTTGTTGGTGATATTTTATTAAATATTGGTTTGGTCCATCCAAAAAATTCATAATCGTCACCTTCAGGTATAACCGTTAGAAGATTACTGTAGTAATCAAGATAGCCATCCGGACCAATCTGTTTTCCTGTGAGTACGTTTCCGGAAATGATGCGATCATTAGAATCTTTTTCAATACCATGGTCATAGATCATTGTAGCCACCTCAGAACCGATCTTGGTTTTGAAATATCTTGGTTTTTGCACTGATGATCCAGCAAAAGCAATGATTCGTTCTGCATTAAATTTTCCTGTCAGCAACAGTTCTCCTATGATAACCAGATCCTGGGCTCCCAATGTCCAAACGGTTTCCCCTTTGTTGACAGGGTCGATTTTATTAATGAGCGTCCCCACATTTCCAGATGGATGCGGACCCGAGACTTTGTGCACCTGAACATTGTCCAAACCAGCTAAAGGCGAGTCTGAATTCTTCCCTACAGATATATGAACCTGACCTTCGGTTAATTTAGACAGAGCAGTTACTGCAGCCTGTAATTCTTTTTCTTTTCCTTTAAGCGTATAATCCAGATCAGCCGCTAGAGGAGCACTTGCGTATCCACTGATAAATATACCTTTTGGTGCATTACCCGGGTTGGCAATAACGTCGTATGGTCGTTGTTTGATGAATGGCCAGCAGCCTGAAGCTAAAAGATGTGCTTTAATTTCTTCTGCACTGGAATTCATATCAAAGGTGCCATGCTCTTGAAAAGACTGGGTTTTATCGGCCTGCACTTTTATAGCGTCGATACGTCTTTTGGGACCTCGTTGTATCTCAACCACTTCACCGGAAACCGGAGACACAAACCTCATGTCCTCAATTTCTTTGTTGTAAAACAATGTTTCGCCGGCTTTTACCTTAGTTCCTTCCTTGGCTACCAACTTTGGTTTAATACTGTGAAAGTCTTCTGGTCTAACGCAATAAAAGTTACTGATAATGGCATTTTCAGTACTTTTTTCAGCCTCACCGACTAAATTTATGTTTAAACCTTTCTTAATTTTTATGTCTTTGGACATCTGACAGTAAAGATTTAGTTATCTAAAAATCGGGGCAAATTTACGAATTAATGCACAAAAAAAAATCAGGGTATTTACATCTTTTTTATTTATACCAATTATAAATAGCCTTTATTAATGAGAGGCACAGATTTTGATTATATTTAGCTGCAGATAGTTAATTCATGAGAAAAAATATTCTTTACCTTACACTCTTAGTCTGCTGTATTTCCTTTGTCAAAGCTCAGGTACGTGAAGTAAATCCTCCAGACCATATAAAAACCATAACATTTAAGGGAAACACACCTGAAAGTCAGCTCCCTGTCATCAGACTTGGCGAGCCCCTTGTTTTAGAATTTGATGTCCTAAATGCCAACGAAGAAGACTTCTATTATGTCTTACAGCACTGCAACTATGACTGGACTCCTTCCATACTGGCCAAAACCGAATACCTGACTGGCATGGATAATCAGCGCATTATAGAATACGAGAACTCCTTTAATACCTATGAGGTTTTTTCACACTACCGCTTAACCATCCCAAATAACATGACCAGAGGGTTTTTAAAAAGTGGAAATTACATGGTCTTTGTATATGACGATTATGGGGATCTCATGTTTTCGAGAAAATTCATGATTCAAGAAGATATTGCCAATGTTGGGGTAGTTATAAGAAGAACCCGGGACATGGCAACGATTAATCAAAAGCAGACCGTTAATTTTGTTGTAAACAGTGGTCGGATAAGCTTCAATAACCCTATGGAAACCATTAAAACCCTTGTGGTTCAGAACAACAATTTGAACACTGCAATTTCCAGCTTAAAGCCGCAGTATATTTTGGGAAATCAATTAACCTACCGCTATGACGAAGAATCGGCCTTCTGGGGAGGTAATGAATATCTTTATTTTGAAAACCGAGATGTGCGCGCTGCTAACGTAGGTGTACAGTTTATTGACCTGAAAGAAATTTATCACAGCTATCTTTTTACCAATGTTCCCAGAAGAGATTTGGAGTATACGTACAATCCGGATATTAATGGGAATTTTACCGTTACCGTAAGTGATGGCAGGGATACAGCCACCGAGGCCGATTATACCATGGTTCATTTCTCATTAAAAGCACCCTTACTACCATCCGGACAGTCTGTTTATGTCTATGGGAATTACAATAACTACGCATTGGAAGACCTTAATAAAATGAGCTTTAATTATGAAACAGGGAATTATGAGTGCGAGATGAAATTGAAACAAGGGTTTTATAATTACAAATACGTTGTGACGGACAATAAGGGAGCATTAAATGAGGGAGCCATCAGCGGTGATTTCTGGCAAACTGAGAACAATTATAAGGTTTTGGTCTATTACAGAGATCTCGGTGCGCGATATGACCGCCTCATTGGTGTAGGAGAAGCGGCCTCAATTAATATCACGAATTAACACCTTTTTGTTAAACTTTATCGAATATTTAAGGGATCACAGCAGTTATGGTAGTAAAACATGATTTTTTTGTTTTAATTTAGTTGCATTATTGAGTGTAAGGCATGTTCACCCAGATTACAAGCGGCATTAAAATATCTGTTGAAACGAGTTTCGAAGGGACTTTTTTCAAAGACTACAAGGTTCATTTTGCCTTTGGTTATGAGATCACCATAGAAAATCAGAGTAAACTGGCAGTGCAGTTAGACTCCAGATTCTGGGAAATTTTTGATGCCCTTAACAACAAAGAGATCGTTGAAGGTAAAGGAGTTATAGGAAAGCAACCTATTATTTATCCGGGATCACATCACACCTACAGTTCTGGCTGTTTATTAGAATCCCCGTTTGGAGCCATGCAGGGACATTACACAATGATAGGACTGGACAAAGGACAATCCTTCAATGTCAAC
The DNA here is from genome assembly GCA_963966315.1 of uncultured Winogradskyella sp. Classification (GTDB taxonomy): domain Bacteria; phylum Bacteroidota; class Bacteroidia; order Flavobacteriales; family Flavobacteriaceae; genus Winogradskyella_A. The sequence continues at coordinate 16,884 of CAWZYX010000046.1, forward strand.
ATTCCAAAATTTGATCTGGCTGCTCCGTTTGCTCTCAACTAAATAAGATCTTCCTAAAACGAACCCTGTTGTAGCGGCGCTTCTTTTTTTTGTGGAAATGAAGGGTAGCATTAATGGTTTCAAGGCTTTGAAAAATCACCTAGGCAATGATTTAGAGTCATTAGCAGAGTATCTGCGTATAAACCTTAACTTTCCTGGGCAATTCTCAATAAGCACTGGCATTAAGTTTCGATAATGTTGTAAATTTGCACGACAAAAATTAATATAAAAATACATCACATGGGAAAAGGATTCTTTAATGTTCCAATAGCAGTAAATGAGCCTGTAAAATCATATGCACCGGGTTCCAAAGAGCGAACCGAAGTGCTTGAGGCCTACAAGACTCTGTACAATTCTAAAACAGAGGTTCCACTATACATCAATGGCAAAGACGTCACAACCGGAAATACAAGAACCATGTCGCCCCCTCACGATCATCAGCATGTGCTGGGACAGTATCACCTTGCCGATCAATCCCATGTTGAGGAAGCCATTGCAACTGCCTTAGAAGCCAGAAAGTACTGGGCTAATTTAAGCTGGGAGCAGCGAGCAGGAATTTTTCTAAAAGCAGCTGAATTGATTGCCGGTCCTTACAGAGCCCGCATCAATGCTGCTACGATGCTGGCGCAGTCCAAAACCATCCATCAGGCTGAAATAGACTCTGCATGTGAGCTTATTGATTTCTTACGTTTTAACGTTCAGTTCATGACAGACATCTATGCCGAGCAGCCTGAAAGTACTTCCGACGCATGGAACAGAGTAGAGTACAGACCACTTGAAGGGTTTACTTACGCCGTTACTCCTTTCAACTTTACTGCCATCGCAGGCAACCTTCCGGCGTGTATGGCATTGATGGGTAATGTAGTGGTTTGGAAGCCTAGTGATAGTCAGATATTCTCGGCTAAAGTGATCATGGACGTCTTTAAAGAGGCTGGTGTTCCTGCAGGGGTTATCAATGTTGTTTTTGGTGATCCTGTGATGATTACCAACACCGTCTTATCAAGTCCTGATTTCGCGGGTCTGCATTTCACGGGTTCGACCTTTGTTTTTAAAGAACTATGGAAACAAATTGGCAACAACATTCATCACTATAAAACCTATCCAAGAATTGTTGGAGAGACCGGAGGGAAGGACTTTATTGTCGCCCATTCATCGGCCAATCCAAAACAAGTGGCCACAGCCATTGCAAGAGGAGCTTTTGAATTCCAGGGTCAGAAATGCAGCGCCGCATCAAGGGCCTATATCCCTCAGAGCCTTTGGGGTGAGGTGAAAGAACATCTTTCTAACGATGTCAATTCGTTTAAAATGGGTTCTCCTGAAGATATGAACAACTTCATCACTGCTGTGATCCATGAAGGTTCTTTCGATAAACTGGCAAGCTATATTGATCAGGCCAAGGAAGACAGTGATGCCGAGATCATCCTTGGAGGAAACTACGACAAATCAAAAGGATATTTTATTGAACCGACCGTGATTGTCACTACAAATCCAAAATACGAGACCATGTGTACAGAACTCTTTGGCCCGGTGATCACCATCTATGTTTATGAGGATAATAGGTATAGTGAAACCCTGAGGTTAGTTGACAACACCAGTGAATACGCATTAACAGGAGCTATCCTGGCAACGGATAGATATGCCATCGATGAGGCCACCACTGCACTACAAAACGCTGCAGGGAACTTCTACATCAACGATAAACCCACAGGTGCTGTTGTTGGACAGCAACCATTTGGAGGTGCTCGTGCTTCAGGGACAAACGATAAAGCCGGGAGTGCTCAAAATCTTTTAAGATGGGTCTCCCCTAGACTGATCAAGGAAACATTTGTCACTCCAACGGACTACAGATATCCTTTTCTTGGATAAGCGTGGCCGTACAGCATAAAAAAAGGCACTGGTCAGTGCCTTTTTTTTATTTTAGAGGAAGGTGAACCACCTTTTTAGTTTGATAAAACTCTTCCTTAAAATACTCTGATAAGAGAAATTCTTTTGACCTTGGAAAACTTTTAAGCTCTTCTCGTAAGTCTCCACCTTTTAGATAGAGAATGCCATTTTGAAGATCATGCTCTGACTTTTTTTTAATCTTCCCCCTGGTCCAGCGCACAAAGCTACTCATCTGAGTGACCGCCCTGCTCACTATAAAATCGTACTCCCCTTTTACTTTTTCAGCACGCCCATGCGTTGCTGTGACATTACTAAGCCCTAGTGCGGTTTTTACCTCTTCAACCACTTTGATCTTTTTGCCAATGCTATCCACCAAATGGAAATGCGAGTTCGGGAACATAATGGCCAAAGGAATACCGGGAAAACCCCCTCCGGTTCCAATATCAAGAATATGACTTCCGGGATTAAACAGCTGAACTTTTGCAATGCCTAAAGAATGTAGGACATGTCTTAGATACAGTTCGTCAATATCCTTTCTGGAAATGACATTAATCTTTGCATTACACTCTGAATATAAGGGATACAAAAGAGCGAACCGCTCTTTCATTTCTTCGGTTATATCCGGAAAATACTTCAGAATGAGTTCCATAGAGTTTAATGAGGCCACAAAAATACAGATTTAATTCCCGATAAATTCTGTTAAACCGAAGCAGCAAAATTCTAATATGCCTTATATTTGACTTTTTAAAAAACAAACTTTGGATTTATGGCGTCATCGACCCTAACATTTTCACGAGCAGACTCAGCTAAATTCTTCAGAACACTCAATAAGCGTGTCAATAACTATTTTAAAGAAAACAACATCAAACGAACCGGGAACTGGCAACTATGGGTTAAAACCGTCATCATGTTCGCTATTTTCCTTACCCCCTATTTCTTATTGTTGACCCTGGAAATACCTACCTGGGGACAGTTGTTACTCACGGTTGTGATGGGAATAGGAATGGCTGGTGTGGGCATGAATGTGATGCATGATGGCAACCACGGCTCTTTTTCCAACAATGAATGGGTGAACCGTTTAATGGGGAGCTCTATTTACATCCTTGCGGGCAACGTCTATAACTGGCAGGTACAGCACAATGTACTGCACCACACCTATACCAATATTCACGGTCATGATGAAGATCTGGAGGCTGGAAGAATTCTCCGGTTTTCCAAGCATACCGAATGGCGCAAGCATCATAAGTTTCAGCATATTTATTCCATTTTACTGTATGGTCTTTTGACCATTAATTGGGCCATTACCACTGATTTTCAGCAGATGCACCGGTACATGAAAAGAAGGCTTTCCTATGGAAAATTGCCCAATCCGGTGGTGAACTGGAGCAAATTGGTGATCACTAAGATCATTTATGTCTCCATGTGGATCGTTATTCCAATGCTCATTACAGATATTCCGTGGTATAAGGTGCTTCTTGGGTTTTTAATTATGCACTATGTTGCAGGGCTTATCCTGAGCGTGGTGTTTCAACTGGCGCATGTCATGGACGAGGCCGAGATGCCCATGCCCGAAAAAGACGGCACCATGAAAAACACCTGGGCCATACATCAGTTAAAAACCACTGTGAATTTTGGTGCTAAAAACTGGTTGGTCAACTGGTATACCGGTGGTCTCAATCACCAGGTAGAACATCATATTTTCCCGCATATCAGTCATATCCACTACGGAAAAATTGCCAAGATTGTGAAGGAAACCGCCCGAGAGTTCAACTTGCCATATAAGGAATACGAGAGTACCCGACAAGCTGTTATCGCGCATTTTCGATTTTTAAAAGAAATGGGGGCAAAACCGGCCCTTGCTTAAAAATTCAACACCAAAAAAAGAATGAACCAGCTATCTGATAGAATAAACAATCTATCTACCTCCGCTACTTTGGCTATGGCGGCCAAAGCAAGAGAATTGCGTTCCGAAGGATTAGATGTTATTGGTCTAAGCCTGGGCGAGCCCGATTTTAACACGCCTGATTTTGTAAAGGATGCTGCGATCGAGGCCATACATGAGAACTACAACAGCTACACCCCAGTTGATGGCTATGCAGACTTAAAAGAAGCCATCATTACCAAGTTCAAACGAGACAATGACCTGACCTACGAGCCATCGCAAATTGTGGTGTCCACGGGTGCCAAGCAATCTCTGACAAATATTGCTGCCGTCATGCTTAATGAAGGAGATGAAGTGATCTTACCTTGCCCCTACTGGGTGAGCTACCGGGATATTGTGCAATTGAATGGTGGGGTACCGGTTGAGGTGAGAACGGACATCAGTACCGACTTTAAAATGACCCCCGAACAGTTGGAGGCGGCCATCACACCAAAAACCAAAATGTTGTGGTACAGCTCTCCCTGTAATCCGAGTGGGTCCATTTACAGTGAAACGGAGCTCCGAGCACTCGCCGAGGTCCTTAAAAAATACCCTCACAT
>CAWZYX010000047.1:0-20991 GCA_963966315.1 uncultured Winogradskyella sp.
GCTCGGAGATGTGTATAAGAGACAGGTTATAGATCAAATTTCCTCTCAGGAGGCCATGGCACTTGAAAACAAGTACGGAGCACAAAACTATCACCCTCTGCCCGTTGTATTGAGTAAAGGTGAGGGCGTGTACGTGTGGGATGTGGAAGGTAAAAAGTATTTTGATTTTTTATCGGCCTATTCGTCCTTAAATCAGGGCCACTGCCATCCGAAGATCGTTGCTGCCTTGACCGAACAGGCACAACGTCTTTCGCTCACATCTCGTGCATTTTACAACGATATGTTAGGTCGATACGAAAAATATGCCACTGAATATTTCAAATTCGATAAAATGCTGCCGATGAACTCGGGGGCAGAGGCCGTGGAAACGGCTTTAAAACTTTGCCGTAAATGGGCCTATGAGGTAAAGGGGATTGACCTGAATAAAGCAGACATTATTGTCTGTAAAAATAATTTTCACGGAAGAACTACAACCATTATCTCGTTTTCCAATGATCCGGTTGCGAGAAAGAACTTTGGACCCTTTACCAGCGGTTTCGTAAAAGTGGAGTACGATAATTTGGAACAGCTTGAAGAAGAGCTATCCAGCAATCCAAATGTAGCAGGTTTTATGGTAGAGCCCATTCAGGGTGAAGCAGGCGTATACGTCCCTAGTGAAGATTACTTAGTTAAGGCCAAGGCTTTGTGCGATAAGTACAATGTGTTGTTCATCGCCGATGAGGTGCAAACTGGAATTGCAAGAACCGGACGCTTACTGGCATCCTGCGGTAATTGCTCCTGTCCCAATAAAGACTGTTCTGGCACTCCAGACGTCAAACCGGATATTCTGGTTCTGGGAAAAGCACTTAGTGGCGGATTGTATCCGGTATCTGCTGTAATGGCGAGCAATGAGATCATGAATGTGATACAGCCCGGGAATCATGGGAGCACCTTTGGAGGGAACCCTATTGCGGCTGCCGTGGCCATTGCTGCATTAGAGGTGGTCAAAGAGGAGCGCCTTGCTGAAAATGCCGACTATCTTGGTAAGATCTTCAGGGCTGAAATGAACAAATACATAAGAGGTAGTCATATTGTCTCCAGTGTGAGAGGAAAAGGGCTTCTCAACGCCATTGTCATCAACGATGACGAAGATAGCGATACGGCCTGGAATATTTGCCTGAGGCTCAGAGACAATGGGCTTCTCGCTAAGCCTACCCATGGAAATATTATTCGGTTTGCCCCGCCTTTGGTTATGACAGAAGACGAACTCCTGGAGTGCGTATCCATTATAACTAAAACACTTCTTGAATTTGAAGCATAAAAAAAGCGACCCTGAGGTCGCTTTTTTGTTTTATTGGGCGTTTTGTGCCTGTTCAATGGCATCCTGTATGGTTTGCATATAAGCCTCCCAGCCTCCCATTGCCTGTATGGAGTAAATGGTATAACCTAAATTGATCACAGCCAGTACCAGGCCTACAATGGCAATTATCCTGGCCGTATTTAACTGACTGAAATTACTGTATAGTTCTGGTTGCTCCTTATACAGTTTTAGGTCTTTGTTGGCAAGTAGTAATGCAATACCAGAAAAAATTAGTCCACCAATACCAGCACTGCAACAGCAGGCAATAATGGATATGATTCCCAAAACCAGGGAAATGGTAGCATTAGGTAGTTTTTGTTGTTCCATGAAGTTTGTTGATTTAATTGATATAATTTTTGATAATGAAGCTTCCAATAATGACCAAAACATTAGTGATGGCTAGTATGACAATAAGTTTAGCTATTAACCTGGAAGGTTTAAAAATATTTATACCTACTAAGGTAAAGAGTAATATGAGCGTGTATATGGCCGGATACATAAAAAAAGCCTGAGCAAATTCACCCTTTAAGACTAAAAGCAGAGAGCGCTGAATGCCACATCCCATACATTCGGTTCCCAATAGTTGTTTGTTGAGACAGGGAAGCATATATTCTTCAGGATTGTGAAGCAGTGATGTCATAAAACAAAAATAACCTTTTTACCTAAACAGCAAACCAGCTCTTATTAAACTTGTAATTTTGTACTATGAATAAATTTAAACGAAACCTGAGCTATGTAATGATCCTGGGCGGTGGCATTCTTGCACTTTACGAACAGTCAAAAAACGAGGCCAATCAGTATGTCATCATATTAGGTCTAGTCATGCTCATGGTGGGGGTGTACCTTACTTCAAAGCGTATACCAAAAAACAATGATGCATCAGACGACCATGAGCAAGGAAGAGACAACATTTAGAGTGGGCGACCGTGTTGAGGCCATTGACGATCACATAGCTGGTCGTGTTCTTAGGGTCAATGCTTCTGGCGATATCACAATTATGGATGAGCACGGTTTTGAGTTTGTGTTCAGGTCCTCAGAACTTATGCATATAACGCCGGGTGACTTGCACAAACAAGTGGAGGTTTCTCCCGATGTTGCACATTCAAAAACCGAAAAAAAGACAAAGGGCAATAACAGTTCTAAGCGTCACAAGAAGAAAGCCGACCAAATAAGAGTAATCGATTTACACATTCACCACTTGGTGGATAGCACCAAAGGAATGAGTAATTACGATATGCTAAACCTGCAGCTCGAAACCGCCAAACGCTTTCTAGACAATGCTGTAAAAAATCACGTGCCTTATGTGGTTTTTATTCATGGAGTCGGAGAAGGGGTGCTTAAAATGGAGCTATTCACACTTTTTCGCAGGTACGATAACCTCGAATTTTATGAGGCCGACTACAAAACCTACGGATTTGGTGCCACTGAGGTAAAAATATATCAGAACGTGAGCTACTAATTGGTTACCGTGAAGCTATTGACAAAGGAACCAAAGAACAGGCGCTCGTAACGAATGATCTGAAGGTCTACTTCATTGATCACAAAATTTGTGGTAAACTGTATGGTATAGCTGTTGCTGCGAAGTGCACCTCCTTCGAAGGTCTCGGTCGCCTCAGGATCCAGAAAACGAGGAGTATTAAGGTTAGGCGATTCAAGGTCCAGATCATCAAATAAATTCTGATTCCCGTTGGCATCTTCAAATCGCGTATCGATCATGTCTCCGTCATCGTCCTTGTCCAGATAGTCAGGTACTGTATCACCATCGGTATCACGGGCATTGGTAAATGGATTGCTATCACCGTCGTCGTCGTTATCTTCGTCGATGGTTGGTACATTATCGTTGTCATCGTCCTGATCCAGATAATTGGGTATGCCATCGCCATCTGTATCGGTAGGATTGGTAGCAGGGTCAGAATCTCCGTCCAGATCCTCATCTTCATCGGCCGAAGGAATACCATCGTTATCAAAATCTTCTACCTCGGTCCAGACCTCCACCGTTCCATCATTGGCTTCATAATTACCGGTGATGACCACCTCGGGATTGTCTATAACATCGCAAAAAGTAGGTTCGGAATTGTAGGTGCGGTAAAGAAAGCGCACATTATTTGCATCGATAGTCAATTCAACCGGGGTTGCTTCCGGTATTTCAGTGATAAACAGGGCCTCCGTATTTGGGTTTCTCGGAATGATCAGCGAAAGAGACTCGGAGGGATCTGTAATGAGATCATAGATGAGAAACTGGTCGGTATTATTGTCGCAGCGATCCAGTTCCTTATCGAATTCGAGTTCAACCGTCACTATGTCACCATCGTCGCAGGATGAAAAGAAAAGACCTGTGAAAAAAAATAAAACTAAATACCGCATCTGTGTTTCCTTTGGTTGTAAAAATAGCTAAATGTCTTATTATAGCGAGAAGGGCTTCCAATAATTTTATTTCTGATATTTTTGCAGCATGAATCAGATTTACCTTGATAATGCAGCAACAACTGCCCTTCGACCGGAGGTGGTGGCCTGTATGACAGATGTTCTAAGTCATACCTATGGCAATGCATCGTCTACCCATAGTTTTGGACGTTCATCAAAGGCTATTTTAGAACAATGTCGGAAGAATATAGCGGCTTTTTTCAATGCCCAACCTTCTGAAATTATTTTCACTTCAGGAGGAACAGAGGCAGATAATCTGGTATTGCGCAGTGCGGTAAGGGATTTGGGTATAAAAACCATTATTACCACCAGGATCGAGCACCATGCCGTATTGCATACAGCCGAACAACTTTCCAACGAATACGGTACTGAACTGATTTTTATTCCTTTAAACAGAGACGGTCAGCCAGATTTAGGAGCTTTAGAGGCATTGCTCAGTACCAGAAAAAAGGTTTTGGTTTCCCTTATGCACATCAATAACGAAATTGGTAATATTCTGGATATCGAAACAGTAGGAGCTATGTGTCACCGGTACAACGCACTTTTTCATAGTGACATGGTACAATCTGTAGGGCATTTTAAACTAGATATGGAACAACTGCCCGTAGATTTTTTTGCAGCCAGTGCGCATAAGTTTCACGGACCAAAGGGAGTTGGTTTTTGCTACATCAGAAAAAACTCTGGCTTAAAACCGCTTATTTTTGGCGGGGAGCAGGAGCGAGGTATAAGAGCCGGTACAGAATCTATCCACAACATTGCAGGCATGGAAAAGGCGCTGTCACTCTCTTATGCCCATCTCAAAGAAGAGAACGCACGTATCCTCAGTTTAAAACGCTACTTCATTCAAGCTTTGCAGCATCAAATTCCGGCGATTAAATTCAATGGTTTGTCATCTGACCAGGAAAGGAGTACCTATACTCTGGTGAACATTCGATTACCCTTAAACGCAGAAAAGGCCAGTTTACTTCAGTTCCAATTAGACCTTAAAGGTGTAGCCTGTTCTAAAGGTAGCGCTTGCCAAAGTGGGAGTGTGGGACAATCCCATGTTCTGGAAGCAATTTTGGATGACAAAGACCTCAGCCAGCCATCACTTCGTTTTTCTTTTAGTATTTATAATACAGAGGAAGAACTGGACGAAGTAGTAGCTATACTTCACAATTTTATCTCTTCTTAGAACCGGGCCGAGAGCCTTAGATTGAACACTCTTGGGGTGAGAAAATTTGGGATGGCATATTGCACTTTGGTGTACACGTCCCGTACCCATGTGTTGGTGATGGAATTCTGGTTATCAAAAATATTGTAAATCTCAAACCCAATGGAAAGGTATTTAAAAGGCTGTTTCCAGCTGGCTCCATAGGTTTTGTTCTGATCCACAAGAACGTAGTTCATTCCAACATCGGCCCTCCTGTAATCAGGAAGTCTGAACTGATAATCATAGGGGTCTGCATAGCTGGGAGAACCTCCGGGAACGCCTGTATTATATACGAGGTTGAGGTACATTTTTAAGTCCGGGATATTTGGTATGTAATCCTGGAACAGTGCCCCAAATTTTAGACGCTGGTCTGTTGGTCTGGGAATATATCCGCGGTCATCTATGTTTTCCTCTGTTCTAAGGTACCCAAAGCTAAACCATGATTCGGTTCCAGGCACAAATTCGCCATTTAATCGCATGTCCAGGCCGTAGGCATATGCCACTGCGTTGTTTCTGGCGCGGTAGCGTATTCTTACATTTTCGATGGTATAGGGGTTAACATCCCATAATCCTTTGTAGTAAGCCTCTGTTACAAGTTTGAATGGGCGATCCCACATTTGAAAGCTGTATTCATGACCAAGGACCAGATGAAATGATTTTTGAGCTTCCACCTCAGGACGTACTGTACCCGTAGAATCGCGAAGTTCTCTGTAAAAAGGTGGTTGGTTGTAAAGCCCACCGGCAAAACGAAAGAGCATATCGGCATCCCAATTCGGTTTCACTGCCAGTTGCCCTCTAGGGCTTACCGTGATTTGTGAATTAGTTTCCAGACCTTCCCCCCCAATAGTCCAATGGTGAGCTCTGATTCCAACATTGTAAAACACATCAGCATCTCCCCATTTCAAATTCTTAGAGTACTGCAAAAAGGCTTGTAGCCTGTTGATCTGAACCTTATTGAGGGCTCTTATGTTTTGAAAGGGAACAAGAGGACCAGTAAAAGGCTCATAGGGCTGCTCATTAGATTGCCCTGCAACCGGTGGTCTTATAGAGAAACCGGCGGAATCAATCACTTCCCATTCCACCAAACGATCTCGAATGTCCTCAAAGGAGTATTTGACCGACCATTCCAGGGTACTATTTTTATCGGGTTTGGTATCACCGCGATGCTCAATATTTACGATGACGGCATCCAGATTATTTCTAGCGTGATTCAATTGAGATCCAACACCTTCACTAAACTCAACCTCACCAAGGTCCTCATCGCCAATATTACTATTCACTTCACCCAGTCGATAGCGGGCCAGTATATCAAAATATTCCTGTTCTTTAGTGTGGTAAGCAGAAGCAATCAATTTAAGATTTGTGGTGTTGTTTAAGAAGTAATGCCCCTTAATGGCGCCGAAGAACGTGGAATACTGATCCTGCTCTTGTCCTTCGTACGCTACCAGTAGGGCAATGGGGTCCTGAATGGTTCCAAAGTTTGTCTGCCTGTTTTGAGGTTCAAAATTGTATTGATTGGAGGAGGCATTCCCCAGAAAGCTCAAATGAAACTTATCTGAGAAGCGATAAGTCAAAAAGGTCTGAACATCAGTAAAAACCGGCTCAACAATACCTTCGGTTTCTAAACTGCTAAGCAATAAGGTATTATTGCGGTAGCGAGCTCCAGCAATAAAAGAGAGTTTTGAGTCCTTGGTTATGCCCTCAAAGGCCAGACTTGCCCCAAGTAAACTCATATCGACACTTGCACCAAAACGCACTGGGTTTCTATAGTTAATATCCAGTACAGAAGAGATTTTATCCCCGTATCTGGCCTGGAAACCCCCTGCCGAAAAGGATACATTCTGCACCAGATCGGTATTGACAAAGCTCAGGCCCTCCTGGTTTCCTGAACGAATTAAAAAGGGGCGATAGACCTCAATTTCATTGACATAGACCAGGTTTTCATCAAAATTCCCACCTCTCACAGAGTACTGGGTGCTTAGTTCGTTAGAAATATTCACTCCTGGAAGTGTTTTTAGAATGTTTTCCACTCCAGGTTGAGCGCCTTTAATGGTTCTGATGGTCTCAGGGGCAATAGTAGTAATACCATCAACGCGCTGTTTGGTGCTGGTGTTTATAACCACCTCAGTCATCTGTACGGTAGAGGATTTTAATACAGGATTGAACTCCATTTCTTGCCCGTTTTTTAAATTAAACGGCGCCTGCAGTCTTTTAAAAGTTAAATGCGAAAACACCAGGACAATGGTCTCCTCAGCAGGTATTTTAATGAGGTAAAAACCGTTGTCATTGGTCACTGTTCCTCTACTTTTCCCGTAGCTTACATTCACATCGGAAAGCGGACGTTCATTTTCGTCGAGTACAACCCCTCTAATCGTCGCCATTTGCGAATGGATTAAGGAGCAGGTAAAAACCGTCACAAGGATCAATAGAAGTTTAGAGGAATTCAAATACAGGCTTATTTTCTGTAAAACACCGCCTCAAATGTAGAACTATTTCCAACATTATCTGTGACGATTACTTTTAAATTATTGGCAGTTTCAGTAATGACTCCATCATTGAAATCATGAACAAGCAGACCTGTCTTATAATCGTACTCCATTAAGATCCACCTGCCATTTACGGTAGCTCGATACTTACTGATACCACTTTGTTCATCCGAAATTTTTAGTTTGAGGTACCGGTATTTGCTCAACCATTTTTTACTCTGAAAGTTAACTGGCGTTATAACGGGAGGTTCGTCATCAGATGTTAAAACAAGAGTACCCAACACTTTGGTGGTAGCAGTGAGCTGGTTCCCTTTGCGGGAAGCACCAATAAAGTAGGGTGTTTTTTTATATCCATTTAGTCTTGCAATGTATAAGCGATCCCGATCTTCCGGTTTGAATTTTTCAATATCGTAACTAATCAAGAAATTTTTGCGCAGTGGAATTCGATCCTCATCAACAAATAAGGTGTCTCCTTGTGTGCGGTAGTTGATACTGGTATCTTCATATACGGTACCTGAGTAAAAGGTAATGTTGCTATTTGGTCCGCTGAGTGTGGTGGTCGCCTTTTCACTTATCAGGTAAGTGTACTCAGACTGTTCAGGGCTTGCAGGAGGTTCTTGCTTTTGCCCTTCCACTGGAATGGAAACGACAGAAGTATTTCCTTTAAAATCCTTCACTTCAATTCTAAAAACTGAGGAGGTACTGTCTTCAATAATGCAATATCCATTGTTGTCCAGATTGTTAATAAAGGACAGCGGATTATTTTTTTCAATAAACAGTTTTTGTATACGACGCCTCTTTTTACGGTAAACTTCATAATCGATATAGCGATTTAGGTGCCTTGTTTCACTAAAGCTAAATCGTTTAAAGTCGACCTCCAGTTTTGGGGTCCCGTTTAAAAAAGTCTTGATGGTACTTAGGCCATTTTTGTTTGGTGCCAGGTCCTGCTGATCGTAACTCACGACTCCAAAACCTATCTCACCTATGGCACTGATACGCTCGGTGCTATACTGCCCATTAGCTCTCGGAATTAGCCTTAATTCCTGACGTTCGTTCTTGCCATTAATGAGCGATTTACTAGTTTTAGGATAGGCGTAAACATTGCTTATTCGGGGCCTTTTGGTATCTTTTGCCTCAATACCAAAGAGCATTGGGTTGAGAGGACGCTCCTGATCGTCACGTATTTCAAAGTGCAAATGCGGACCTCCCGAGCCTCCGGTATTGCCGCTGTAACCAATGACCTCACCCTTTTCCAAAACTAATTCAGAAGGTTTAGGAAAGGTTTCTACCTCAAAACTCTCTTTCTGGTATTGTAAGTTTTTAATGTAGGATTCAATTTTTGGCGAGAATTTTTGCAGGTGAGCATAAACACTTGTGTAGCCATTTGGATGCGTTATGTACAAAGCCTTACCATAGCCAAAGTGTGCGATTTTTATACGACTCACATAACCTTGTGCAGCAGCATATACTTTAAGACCTTCTTTTCCTTGTGTTTTTATATCGATCCCGGAATGAAAATGATTGGAACGCAGCTCAGCGAAAGAACCGGATAACACCATAGTGATGTCCAGAGGGTTTTGAAAATAGTCCTGGGGGTATGGTGTCTGGGCTCTTAGCGGGGAGCAAATCAAAGAAAAAACTAGAAGGAGCGGTATACATCTTAACATCGGTGCTAAAATATTATTTAATGGATGATTTACCAATAGTGCAGTAACGAATGTCTTTGAACTTTTATTGATCGGTCTTTGCATGGAGTGCAAAAAATATTCCAAAAGTATTGGGTATTCTCATCAGGTATTTTAAATTTGTTAAAGCAGTAGTGTTGATCGTTCATGAGTAAAATTGAAGAAATTGTTGACGCTTTGGAGAATAAAATCAGTAAGATTCTCCATAAGCAGGAGGTTCTAAAGCAAACCAACGAAAAGTTAACCCAAAAATTGCAGGATCAGGAGCGGCAGTTACTTCAGTATCAGGAAGAAATTTCAGAGTGGTCTGAAAAATACGAAACGCTCAGGATGGTAAACAGTATGCTTGGTAGTGACGAAAACAAAAGAGAAACAAAGCTCAAAATAAATGCACTAATTCGGGACATTGATCATTGCATTGCTCAATTATCCGAATAGCAACGCGGTATTATGGCTGAACCCCTTAAAATAAAGCTTTCGATAGCAAACAGAGTATACCCGTTGACCATTGCACCGAGTCAGGAGGAGGGGCTGCGAAAGGCGGCTAAAAAGATTGAAGGTATGATTGGTCAGTTTGAGCGTAATTATTCGGTAAGAGATAAGCAAGATGTACTGGCCATGTGTGCCTTGCAGTTTGCGGCTCAAGTAGAGCAAAGGTCTTTAGATAAAGCTTATGTGAGCGAAGAGGTAGAGGAAAAGTTAAATGCTTTAAATCAACTACTTCAAGGACACATATAGCTGACGTTCTTTAAATAAAATAAGGTTACTGCCTACATCAGTTAGATGTTTGATAAACTCAACGCTAATTCTTTAAAAAGGGTGAGTTGAAGTTGTAAAATCGTGCTGCCATTACTGTTTTTCAGTTTTCGGGCAGATTTTTGATCAGCTTGTTAGCCCTAAACTTGTTTTTAAGGAGTTTATACAAAATCCAGGACTGATGTAGGCTTTTTTTATACAATTAACTAAACAAGCAAATGGAAACAAGCATATATGCAATTGGCGCTGCCATCCTCGGTGTGATCATCGGGTTTGTTATTGCCAAGGCTATGGAAAAAGGCAAGGCATCACAAGTCATTAGAGATGCCAGGAAAGAGGCAGAAGCGATCATTAAGGAGGCAAAGGTCGAAGGCGAAAGCCTGAGAAAAGAAAAAGAGCTCAAAGCAAAGGAAAAGTTCATAGAACTCAAAGCAGAGCACGAAAAGGTGATTCTCTCTCGCGACAAGAAAATGGCCCAGGCAGAGAAACGCATCCGGGATAAGGAGTCTCAGGTATCCAATGAGTTATCTAAGAACAAAAAGACCAATCAGAAACTAGAGGAAAAAGTAAAGGACTACGAGTTTAGGCTCGAATTCCTGGATAAGAAAAAAGAAGAGTTAGAAAAGGCACATAAAAGCCAGATCAAACAGTTGGAAGTGATCTCTTCCCTTTCGGCTGAAGAGGCCAAAGAGCAACTTATAGAATCTCTAAAGGAAGAGGCTAAGACCGATGCTATGGCCTACATACAAGACCGACTGGAAGAAGCAAAATTAACTGCTCAGCAGGAGGCTAAAAAAGTCATTATCAATACCATTCAACGCGTGGGAACCGAGGAGGCAATTGATAATTGTGTTTCTGTGTTTAATATTGAATCAGATGACATCAAAGGGCGAATCATTGGCCGTGAGGGACGAAACATTCGAGCCATTGAAGCAGCCACCGGTGTTGAAATTATCGTGGATGATACCCCAGAGGCCATCATTTTGTCTTGCTTCGATTCGGTACGCAGAGAGGTCGCGAGATTATCGTTACACAAATTGGTAACGGACGGTCGCATTCACCCGGCACGCATAGAAGAGGTGGTACGAAAGACCGAAAAGCAAATAGAGCAGGAAATAATTGAGGTTGGTAA
Source organism: uncultured Winogradskyella sp. (assembly GCA_963966315.1). Taxonomy (GTDB): domain Bacteria; phylum Bacteroidota; class Bacteroidia; order Flavobacteriales; family Flavobacteriaceae; genus Winogradskyella_A. The sequence continues at coordinate 11,015 of CAWZYX010000047.1, forward strand.
GCGAACAGTTATTGATTTGGGAATACACGGGTTACATCCAGAGCTCATCAAGATGGTAGGGCGCATGAAATACCGCTCTTCTTATGGGCAGAACCTTTTACAACACTCGCGTGAGGTAGCCAAATTATGTGGGATCATGGCCGCTGAACTGGGACTGAACCCGAAACTGGCTAAGCGAGCAGGATTACTGCATGACATAGGTAAGGTGCCATCCTCTGAGGCCGATATGGAAACTCCACATGCCATTTTAGGTATGCAGTGGGCTGAAAAATACGGCGAAAAAAGTGAGGTCTGCAATGCCATAGGAGCACACCACGATGAGATTGAAATGACCACTCTCATCTCACCAATTATTCAGGTCTGTGATGCCATTTCAGGTGCCCGTCCCGGTGCCAGACGACAGGTACTTGATTCGTACATGCAGCGCTTAAAGGATCTGGAAGATGTAGCATTTGGTTTTACAGGAGTAAAGAAAGCTTATGCTATCCAGGCTGGTAGAGAACTTAGAGTGATTGTAGAGAGTGAAAAAGTGAGTGATGATAAAGCTGCAGGGCTATCCTTTGAAATTTCACAGAAAATACAAACAGATATGACCTATCCCGGTCAGGTCAAGGTAACTGTGATCCGCGAAACCAGAGCGGTTAATATTGCCAAATAAACAGATCGTACTCTTACGGGATAATTTAAAGAGAGGTTGTACATCAACCTCTTTTTATTTGGTCCTTGGGTGAAATTTATTAAGAACCTCATTGAGGTGTCGCCGGTCTAAATGGGTATAAATTTCGGTGGTGGTGATACTTTCGTGACCCAGCATCATCTGGATGGCCCGAAGATCGGCACCGTTTTCCAGTAGGTGCGTTGCAAAGGAATGTCTGAAGGTATGAGGAGAGATCTGCTTATTTAATCCCGCACGTTTATTGAGCTGTTTGATGATGGTAAAGATCATGGCTCGTGTGAGCTGCTTTCCGTTTCTGTTGAGAAACAGAATATCGGAATGTTCGTAGTGCACCGCCATGTGATTGCGAACCTCATTTTTATAGATATTAATGTACTTGATGGTGCTGTCTGCAATAGGGATGAGGCGTTCCTTGTTTCCTTTTCCCCGAACCTTGATAAAACCTTCGTCAAAATATAGATCGGAGATCTTTAGCTGTATAAGTTCACTCACCCTAAGTCCACAGCCATAAAGTGTCTCCAGGATAGCTCTGTTTCGCTCTCCTTGTGCTGTGCTTAGGTCTATTGCAGCGATCAGGCGATCGATCTCGGCGATGGAAAGCGTATCGGGGACCTTCTGACCGAGTTTTGGAGATTCGATAAGGTCCATTGGATTGCTCTCTCTGACATTCTCAAAGATGAGGTAATCAAAAAAACTGCGCAACCCTGAAATGATGCGCGCCTGACTACGGGGCTTTAACTCCTTTGAAATTTGATAGACAAACCCCTGAACAGTTTCATGTGTGATGTTCTGGGGAAGATTGGAAGCCTCAGGATCCGGCCCCAGATATTTGACGAGGCGTAGCAGATCGTACTCATAGTTGGCAATGGTGTTGTTGGACAGACCACGCTCAATTTTGAGGTAGAGTTTAAATTGATCTAACGCTGAGGCCCAATTCATGAGGTCAATCTAATAAAAAAATTGATCAAATTACGAGTACCAGTTTTAAGACCAGAATATCGAAAATAGTTTCAAAACATGATAATTATCAATTCTTAGGAATTTTCTGCTTTTTATATTTGAACCTTAATTTAAAAATCTAATTATGAAAAAACTACTTACTAGTGTTATTTACCTCATGGTTTTACTGATCTCCCACGCTACTTATTCTCAGGCACAGTCCGGCGATATTGAATTAGGCTTTGGAATTGGCCCCAGTTTTGCATCCGTCTCAGATTTTGACGGTCAGGCCAATGCCGGAACTCTTACCAGTTTTAATATAGCGGCCAGTGGAGAGTATTATTTTTCTGATAGATGGGGCATAAAAATGAAACTCATTTATGATAATAAAGGATGGAGCGATGGGTTTATTGAAGACGAAACGGGATTTTTTGATACCGATTATAAACTCGGGTATCTAACCATTCCGGTCATGGCTAATTGGCATTTTAGCAAAAACCGAAACTGGTACTTAAATTTCGGAGGGTATGCGGGATTCCTGCTAAGTGCTAAGGATACAACACTCGATACGGACTTAAAAGAGTCCTTCTCAAGTACAGACTTTGGTTTAACCGCTGGAATTGGTTATGGATTCCGATTAAATGACCAAATGAGGTTATTTCTAGAATATGAGGAGCAATTTGGTTTTTCGGATATTTTTGAATTCAACCCGGGTGATGCTATCTCAAATAGACGATCTAGTTTTAACTTGGGATTGTTGTATCAGCTGAAATAGAATTTAAGAAGCTGTTTAGAAAAAGGATGCATTTTTGCATCCTTTTGTTGTTGTGCGGAATGTGTTATAAATACAGCTTTTAACAATTACGTCGCCATCTACTTTGTTTTATTCCAGCACTTTTAGCAAAGTCTGCAATTCTCAAGTACAACCTCTGAAATTTGATAGTTGGGAAAAATCTTAACTGATTTTTTAGTTTTTTAATAGCTCAGAATTAAAAACTATTGAAGCTGAAGAAAATTCTATATAAAATTTGAAGAACCTTGAATTACAACATTTTTAGATTGATTTTCTACAACAATTATAATTATCATAGGCTGTAGTTTTAGAGTCCGTAAATTTGATGTCAATTTAAAAATAGTCCATCAAATTGTTAATAAGCTGTTGATAAAAGACTAAAGCTAGAAAAAACAGGCTTATTTATTAATTAATTTCATATAACAATAATCAAACTTTAATTATTATGAAAAAATTCTTAATCTTAGTTGCAGTTGCTGCATTTTCATTTAATGTCTATGCGCAGGACGGTGGAGGAGCGTTGTCAAAAGGTTCTAAATTCTTTGAAATTAACACAGGTTCTTTTGTTGTTGGAAGCACCTCGTTCTCTTTAACATCAATAGATGGAAATACGGCTTGGTCTATTGGTGCTGAAGGCGGGTACTTCGTAATTGACAACTTAGCTATTAAAGGTGGATTAGGTTATTCCGATAGTGGAAGTGACGGACCTGGGTCAACGTCTTTTGTTTACAAAATTGGTTCAAAATATTTTATAATCGATAAAATACCTGTTGGCGTTGATTTTACAGGTGCTTCATTTAAGGATTTCGATGAGAACCCTTCTTATTTAGGTATTGAAGGTGGATATGCATGGTTTATTACAGATCATATTTCATTGGAACCAAAATTGAGATATAATATTTCAATGAATAGCGATTTCTATGATGATGCGTTTCAGGCCTTGGTTGGATTTGCATTTTACTTTTAAAAAGTATTTTAAGTATAATGAAGGGATGTCACTGGCATCCCTTTTTTATTTTAGATCGAATAATTAATTAACTTTCAGGATATAAATTTAATCTCGATCAACTTATGAAAAAACCAGTAATTACGATGTTAGCGCTTTTTGGATTGCTGACCATGAGTGCCCAGGAAGTTAACGCAGGCCTCCATCTGGGATTACCTCTTGGTGAGACTTCCGATCTCTACACCTTTAATTTAACGCTCGATGTGACGGTTCTGTGGGAGATCAGTGAGGATTTTGAAGCAGGTGCAACCACCGGTTTGTCTTCTAATTTTGGAGACGAAGTTGAGAGCCCGGCAGATATATCACCACCAATTATGGAGAAGGTGGATGATGCGATGTTTTTACCCATTGCCGGTACGGCCCGCTATGAAATTACCGAGGCCTTTACTTTAGGGGTTGATCTTGGCTACGCCATTGGTTTGGCTCCTAGTAGTAATGACGGCGGTTTCTATTTTGCTCCGCGCGCACAGTACGATATTGCCGACGATCTAGACATCGTTCTGTCTTACAGAGGTATTTCAAACGATGGCACTTTTAGTGTGCTTAATTTAGGGGTAGAATACGAGTTTTGATGTAAAACATCCTTGAACAACCCATAAAAACCGAGCATGCGCTCGGTTTTTTTTTCGATATCTTATATTTACAGCATGAAGTTAATTATCATCAATGGTCCCAACCTTAATCTGTTGGGAAGAAGAGAGCCCGAAATATATGGAAACATCACCTTCGACAGTTATTTTGAGGGATTAAAAATGGCCTACAACAATGTGGTGCTCGAATATTTTCAATCAAATGTAGAAGGAGAACTCATTGATAAGATCCAGGAAGTGGGATTTGATTACGATGGCATCATCCTTAATGCGGCCGCTTACACACATACATCTGTAGGTATTGGTGATGCCGTGAAGGCCATATCTACTCCTGTTGTAGAGGTACACATCTCCAATACCTTTTCTCGAGAGGAGTTCCGTCACCATTCCTATATTTCTCCTCATGCCAAAGGGGTTATTCTGGGATTTGGTATGGACAGTTATGCACTGGCAATTAGGAGCTTTATTCTATAAAAAAAGCAGCCTTTAGGCTGCTTTTTTTCGTCATATCTTGACCATCACAGATGGATCACTTCGTCGTAAGCGTCGGCCACCGCTTCCATAACCGCCTCACTCATGGTGGGGTGGGGGTGAATTGCTTTTAATACCTCATGTCCTGTGGTCTCCAGTTTTCTGCCTAGCACAGCTTCCGCGATCATATCAGTGACGCCGGCACCTATCATATGACAACCCAGCCATTCACCGTATTTAGCATCAAAGATCACCTTTACAAAACCATCTTTATGTCCGCCTGCACTTGCTTTTCCCGAAGCAGAAAAAGGGAATTTTCCAACTTTTATGTCTAAACCTTGCTCTTTGGCCTGTGCTTCGGTCAATCCTACGCTGGCTACCTCGGGTGAACAATAAGTACAGCCCGGAATGTTCCCGTAATCGATCGGTTCTACATGCATACCAGCGATCTTCTCCACACAAAGAATCCCCTCTGCAGAGGCCACATGAGCCAATGCCTGACCGGGGGTAACATCTCCAATGGCGTAATAGCCCGGAATGTTGGTCTGGTAATACGGATTCACAAGTATTTTATCACGGTCTACGGCAATGCCTACATCTTCAAGGCCTATGTTCTCTATATTGGATTTAATCCCCACTGCCGACAACACAATATCGGCTTCGAGTACTTCTTCACCTTTTTTGGTTTTCACAGTGGCTTTAACCCCTTTACCAGACGTATCAACTGAGGTCACTTCTGCAGAGGTCATGATCTTGATCCCACTTTTCTTAAAGCTCCTTTCCAACTGTTTGGAAACTTCATCATCTTCAACAGGTACAATCCTGGGCATATACTCCACAATGGTTACTTCCGTGCCCATTGAATTATAGAAGTAAGCAAATTCTACCCCGATGGCACCGGAGCCAACCACAATCATTTTTTGAGGTTGTTTTTCGAGGGTCATGGCTTTGCGGTATCCGATCACCTTTTTACCATCCTGAGGAAGACTGGGTAGTTCTCTAGACCTTGCTCCTGTTGCAATAATGATATGATCTGCTTCGTAATCCTTACCATCTACCTCAACTTTTTTACCGGGCTTTATTTTTCCAAATCCTTCAATGACATCAATTTTGTTCTTCTTCATTAAAAACTTTACACCATTGCTCATGCCATCTGCCACACCTCGACTCCTTTTGACGACCGCATCAAAGTCATGATCGGCGTCTTTTACCTTAAGACCGTAATCTTCGGCGTGCTTTAAATACTCAAATACCTGGGCCGATTTTAATAAGGCTTTGGTAGGAATGCATCCCCAGTTTAGGCATACACCACCTAAACTTTCCTTTTCTACAATTGCTGTTTTGAAACCGAGCTGGGACGCTCTGATGGCAGTTACGTATCCACCAGGACCACTTCCTAGCACTATAATATCGTATTTACTCATGTGAAGATGTATATCTATTTAAGGCTACGAATTTACGAAACCTAAACGTATTAAGAAACACGAATACTAAAATCTGGAAGACCTTCTTTAGTTAACAACCGTAAACAATTAGTATGCCTTAAAAATTAGGGCAACTCCATTGATGCAATGACGCTTTCCAGTGGTATGGCGTGGTCCGTCGTTAAAGACATGACCTAAATGACCACCACAGTTGGCGCAATGCTCTTCTGTGCGAGCGTATCCCAATTTATAATCTGTTGAAAAGGCCACGTTGCCCTTTATCTCACGATCGAAACTGGGCCACCCAGAACCGGAGTCAAATTTGTGTTCGCTTTTAAAAAGAGGCGTGTCACATGCTGCACAGTGATACACTCCTTTTTTGTAATTTTTATTCAGTGGGCTGCTCCATGCGCGCTCTGTACCAGCCTCGCGGAGCACGTAATATTGTTCTTTGCTGAGCTGAGCTTTCCACTCCGCATCCGTCTTTTCAACAGTATACTTTTTTTGATCGTTTTGCTCCTCCTGAGCTTTCCCTTGGCAGCTTAGGAAAACCCCTAACACACTTAGTAGAATTATCTTTTTCATACTCAAAATTATGGAATTCTGAGGAGGTGTGTTCCGGCATTAACGTTTCCTTAATTACGAAATCGTTGTAATGAGCCTCTTGCATGAATAATCTACATTGAGCTTTAGGTTTGAAAACTTATTTTATTAAATTCGAAATCTGAATGCTAATTTTTTTAAAAAATGCAAAATCAAAAGCGTGTTGTTATTGATTATGTATCGCCACAGATCAATGGTGGCGATTTTTACATTAAGAGGGTGCTGAATGAAGTGGTGAATGTGGATGCCCATGTCCTTGTAGATGGTCATGATGTAATTGCAGCCTCGGTCTTGTTTAAACATGAAAAGGACAAGGTATGGAGGGAAACAAGAATGCATTTGGTGGTTAATGACGAATGGAAGGGAAGCTTTATGGTTGACAAGCAGGGGTTTTACAGCTATAAGGTTGAAGGCTGGGTTGATTATGCACTCAACTGGCAACATGGAATTGAGCGTAAGATAGAGGACGGTCAGAAAGTGAGCTCGGAGTTATTGGAAGGTATTTCCTTTCTGAAACCACTATTAAAAAAGGTAAATAGCTCTGAAAAGGAATTTCTAAAACACTGTATCGCGATCTTTGATAAGGAAGAGCATTATGAGGAGGCAGTATCGCTTGCCAAAAGCACAGATTTGCATCGGATATTTGTGAAATATCCCGAAAAATACCTAGCTAACAGCTCAAAAGAATTTCAGGTGTATGTAGACCGAAAAAAAGCGCTGTTTAGTACCTGGTATGAATTTTTTCCCAGATCAAGTTCCCCAAAGGAAGGAGAGCACGGTACATTTAAAGACTGTCATCGTTTGCTCCCGCGCATCGCCGAAATGGGTTTCGACACGCTTTATTTTCCACCGATACATCCCATTGGATATGTCAATCGAAAAGGGAAAAATAACACTACCGAAGCAAAGGATGGGGATGTGGGTTCGGCATGGGGCATAGGATCTCCCGAAGGAGGACATAAGGATATCCATCCAAAGCTGGGTACACTCGATGATTTTAAGGAACTGATACAAGAATCCTCAAAACTGGGTATTGAAATAGCCATGGATTATGCCTTACAGGCGGCTCCCGATCACCCCTGGGTAAAAGAACACCCTCAGTGGTTCAAGTGGCGGCCAGATGGTACCGTTCAGTACGCAGAGAACCCTCCGAAGAAGTACCAGGATATCCTGCCTATTTACTGGGAAACTAAAGACTACAAAGCTTTATGGGATGAATGCCTGAGTATTTTAATGCATTGGATTGACTGTGGTATAAAGGTGTTCAGGGTAGATAACCCCCATACCAAACCCTACTATTTCTGGAATTGGATCATTTCTGAGGTCAAAAAACAGCACCCCGATGTTCTTTTTTTGGCCGAAGCATTTACAAAGCCCAAAGTAATGCAGCAGTTGGCAAAACAGGGATACACACAATCCTACACCTATTTTACCTGGCGAGTTAGTAAACACGAACTAACAGAGTATCTCACTGAGTTGACCCAAAGCGAACAAAGGGAGTATATGAGACCTAATTTCTGGCCGAATACCCCTGATATTAACCCATACCACTTACAAGGTGCCAATGAGAGCAGATTCATGCAACGTTATGCCCTTGCCGCAACTCTTAGTTCCAATATTGGCATATACGGGCCGGTTTTTGAACAAATGATCAATGAAGCCATTCCGGGGAAAGAAGAGTACTATATGTCTGAAAAATTCCAGTTGTGTCACTACGACTGGAGTGTTAGAAATAAGCTTACTGCTGTTATTTCTAAAATAAACAGGTTGCGTCATGAACAGCCAGCATTACAGCAGACCAACAATATCAAATTTTGTCATATCGAAAACGACAATCTCATCGCTTTTTACAAATGGAGTGAGGATCGCATTAACGAGCTCTTAATAGTAATAAGCCTTGATCCCTATTACTCACAACAAGGAACCCTGCAATTGCCACTTCAGGATCTGGGAGTTCATCAGGGACAACAGTTGACCATGCAGGACCTGTTCACAGGGAGCAGTTACAACTGGTATCACGAATGGAATTTTGTTGAGTTGCATCCTAGTTTGCCATTTCATATATTTAAAATAGTTAAATAGCGATGGCCAAAAAAAAACAAACAGCTGCAACAGCCAAAATAGAACCCTACAACTTTAATGTTGTCTGGGAAGAGTTAATGGAAAATGAAGATTTTATTAACATCTTCCTATCCGACGTGCTCGAGGAGTACATCACCAGACAACGTTGGTATGGCGGTAAATCCAGCAAGTTAAAATATATTGAACTCTCTGAATATTTTCGAATACAGCAACGTGAGGAAGTATATTACGGATTACTTCTGGAAGTGAATTTTGTGGAAGCATTCTTTCAGCATTATTTCCTGCCCATCGCTTTTGTTTCAGACGAAAGTTTTGCAAAGGACGATCGCATTCTGCCGATTAGTATTCAGAATCAGAGGGGCTTCATAATTGATGCGACCAATCTTGAAGCGTTTAGGAAAGTGGTTTTTGAACGCATACTCACTGCCGAACCCAATGATACCACCCGTGTGCAGTACAATAAGAGCCATATTTTTTGCAATTGCGAATACGAGTCTTCTCGTTTTATGGGATTGGAGCAAAGCAACACATCCATCGTATACAATGAAAAATATGTTCTGAAATTTTACAGGCGGATCTATCAGGACCGAAATCCGGACTACGAAATGAGTCGCTTTTTGTCCGAAAAGAAAGATTTTAAAAATACACCGGCTTATCTGGGGAGTATACAAATTAAGGATCAGGAAAATGTCAATATCACCATTGGGCTCATGCAGGAAATGGTTCCAAATCAGGGTGATGCCTGGGAGTACATGCTTAAAGAGCTCAACAAAGTATTCCACAATATAGAGTATAAGAATATACACCTTAACCGTTTGCCTAAAACAACCGATTTTGAACGTTTGGAGATCAGGGATATCCCACCGCAAATTATTGACTGGGCCGGATTAAACATTTTCACAAAAATCCAGAAACTGGCTAAACGAACAGCAGAAATGCATATTGCACTTGGTTCAGAATTTGAGGTGACCGCCTTCACACCAGCAAGGTTTAATGGTGATTATACGGTTTGGCTTAAAAACAGATTACTGTATCAGTTCCAAAACAGGCTGAATGCGGTGGAAAATAATCTGCATAAGCTCAAGGGGTTGTCCCGTGAACTGGCTGAGGATTTCCTGGAGAAGAAAAACGAGATCAGGAAACGTTTTGTTCAATTTGACTGGACCAAATTAAAAGGTGAACGCTTGAGGGTGCATGGAGATTACCACCTGGGTCAAATTCTGGTGAATGGTGATGATTTTTTCATTATTGATTTTGAAGGGGAACCGGAGAGCACCATCAGAGACCGAAAAGTCAAACAACCTCCATTGAAAGATGTGGCGGGTTTGTTCAGGTCCTTTCACTACGCCAGCTATGCAACTATTTTTAACAATCAGGAGAGCTATAATAAGAG
>CAWZYX010000048.1:0-20163 GCA_963966315.1 uncultured Winogradskyella sp.
GGCCTATAACAATTCGGTCACATTTGTAGAGAATCAGATTGAATTTGCAGTTTTTCCTGATGGGCAGTTTGATTTCGCCATGCTTGGTTATGGTTCTAACAGGGCTTTAGGTTTTTCGACAAATGCCTTTAGTTTCAATGCAGGTTTTAATTTCAACTCCTATATTCAGTATGACGATTTTGGTGCGGTAATTCAAATACAGAATACACCTATTTTCTATGATCACTTTGGACGCGTTACACACATTGGAAATATTGGAATTCGCTACAATCGATTTGGAAGATTAATAGGAGTAGGAGGACTTAACGTTGTTTTTAATAATAATGTGATAGTCAACTATGCAGGTTTTATCAATCCTTTTAACAGGTTTTATGTTTACAGGCCATGGCATCGGTTCTACAGAATACCACCTGTCAATTATTGTGTGGTTTATCAAAGACCTTACCGTCGTTTTTACAGACCTGTACGCTACGCATTCTACAGACCCTATGTACAAAATCACAGGTATTCTCCTGTTGAACGACGGAGATCATATGCCGCAACTAATGGGCGCTTTAGATCTGAGGTATCACGCAGGTACAGGCAGTCTCCAAGAAACGCAAATGAAAGAAGAATTGCCAAGGACTATAATAGAAGGTATGGAACGGGAGTTGCAGCAAGAAATGAACAGTCGCGACAAAACTCACTCAGAAATGATGGCCGATCCACCAGAACCAGCAGAGCTAGTGGTAACACTAGAACTTTAAACAGAGTTGATTCAAGAAGGAGTCTTACAACTAATGACTACAGAAGAACATCTAGTGAACAACTGTACAAGAAAAACCAAAAGGCAAAAAGCCTTACATATAGAACGCAAAAAAGGCCGTCTGTAACAAATCATCAGAGAACGGCTCATGTAACAAACCATGGGAGCGTTCGAACCAGGGCTGAATCAAATCGGTCACGTCTGAAAAGAAATGAAAACGCCAAAAGAACTGCAACGCGAACGACCGTTCCAAAAAGAAATTCAAGACGCCCTAATTGATTGATTTTTTGGTTGGTTGCAAAGGTCCCTTAAGTGTATGCCCCAAAGCTCCTTAAGGGGCTTTTTAATGGATATATTCGTTTAAGAGTGACGCCAGTTCTTCCGTTAATTCTTTTCTGGAATACTTCTCAAGGTTCTTGGCGTGATTATAGAGCTTTCCTTGACGGTACAACTTAAAACACTCAAGAAGGTAATTCTTCAATTCCCTTTTATTGTGATAATTAAAATAATGACCCGTTTCGGTTTCCTTTAGAACGTGCTCAATATCTGAGTCTTCCGGGCCAATAGCTATAATTGGGCGACCGGATTGCATATACTCAAAAACTTTACCGGGAATGATGGCTTTGGTTTCCACAGAATCTATTTCAATTAGGAGCAGCAATTGGGCTTTCATCTGATAAGCAAGCGCTTCTTCATGGCTGACATAACCCAGGACATTGGTGTGATCCTTTAACCCATATTCATTTATTTGCTGAAGGATTTCTTCGCTAACCACCCCAACCAGATTCAACTTAAACAGCTTAGCGAATTCAGGATGCGTCTGAATAAGTTCAGAAAGGGTCTCCCACAGTATTTTGGGGTTTCGTTCTGACAATAAAGAGCCTATGTGATAAAGGCTAAACTGTTCATCTAATGGCAATTGAGCTTGACCGTGCGTATCATAACCATTTGTAATGACTTTAATCGGTTTATCTGTTTTGGTTAAAAATTCTTTTTTTGTATTCCAACTAGTGACAATCAATGCATCTGCCCCCCTGAGTACGGCTCTTTCCAGGTATTCATGTTTTCGTTTGGACGATTCTAAAAGTTTGAGAGATTTTTGATAGCCTATGGTGGTCCAAGGATCTCTGAAATCTGCAATCCAACAGGTCCCTAGTTGTTCTTTAATCTTTAAGCCAATGAGGTGAAGACTTTGAGGAGGCCCAGTGGTGATGATACATTGGATCTTTCGAGACTGAATTACCTTAGACAGGTATTTCACCGAAGGGTTTACCCAGTTCTTTCTAGCATCGGGAATAAATAAATTACCCCTTATAAACAGTAACAGCCTATCAATAATCGATTGATCTTTAGTTTTTGGGATGAGACCAGAGCTAATGGTTTTTGTCTTAGAAGAAGATAATAAACTCGCGATTTTATACGGTTCTGATATTCTTTGTTTAATAACTTCGACCTGATCGGAAATGCTATCTTCTAAAGAAGGGTCTTCGATCGGATAATTAGGATTTTCCGGGCAGTAAACAATTGGGCTAATTCCGTTTTGGGGTAAGTACTTGGTGAACTTTAACCAACGCTGAACACCAGGACCTCCGGCAGGTGGCCAATAATAGGTCACAATAAGAACATGTTTTTGAGACATGTGTTATTCCTTGAGTTTTGTAAAACCTCTAAATTTAAACAGCAAACCAGCCAGTACAATTATAAATAACGTGACCGAACTGGCTAAAGCAATTTTACTGCCGGTTACAACCACCTGGGGTTCAAATTTAAATTCTATTTCATGCACTCCTGCAGGCACAGGCATCCCTCGCAGTACGTAATTTACTCGTTGATGAGCTACCTCTTCTCCATCGATATATGCCTGCCATCCAGAGCTGTAATAGACCTCTGAAAACACCACAAAACCATTGAATTTTGAAGTGTATTTATACTTTAGGTAATTGGGCTTACTTATTTGTAAATCAATATGTGATGTTGAATCTGTTTTATAATTTCTATTGAGATTGGCCATTTTAAAAGCTGAAGACCTGATCACAGCCTTTGATTTATTGTCAAGACTATCGAGCAGGCGTATTTCCTTATTGGCCGATTCAACTACTTCCAGATCGTTTATAAACCAGGCATTACCATTGGCCTCTTCATTTTCATATGGGAAAATTGCACCGTTTTCATCTTCCGCTATTATGTACTTTGTATTGAGCATGTTTAGTACATTGAGATTATTTCTATACACATAGAAATCTAATACTTCATCCATTTTTCCAAGCTTGGCAGCATGGTATCCCGATAAGGAGTTGTGAAAATACGCTGCCCGGGCCGGTGCGCGTTGACCTTCAGAGCTTAAATCAAGGACCCTGAAATGTCCTTTGTCTTTGAGTATTAGTTTATCAGCGTCATTTTCACGATAGGGCTTATCAACTCTTATGGCAGAAACAAAACTGTCATTATTTACGTAACGCCAATCGACAAATACTAAATCAAACAAAATCAAAAGAGCTATTCCGGTAAGTACCATTTTTCTGGATAGCATCTTTTTCAAAAATGCCACTAATAAACCACCACTCAACAGAACTAAAATAAACGACCTAATTGTGTCGGATAGAAATAAATCTTTCCTATCACTCTTTAGAGCATCTACAAAAGTCTGTCCATAATACTGTCGGTACTGGGCATCTCGCAGGGAACTAAAATCGAACAAGGCAGAATTAAATAAAAGGAAGATTAGACATAAACCACCCGTAATGCCCAAAGTAGCTTTTAATACCTTCCATTGTTCTTCTCTTTTTACTTCAGATGAAAAGAACTTCATTAATCCCAAAATACCTAAGACCGGTACGCACAACTCCAAAATGACCTGAATAGAACTTACTGCTCTGAATTTATTATAGAGAGGGATGTAATCAATAAAGAAATCGGTAAGAACACCAAAATTTTTACCATAGGATAACAATAAACTAAGAATTGAACCGCCCAATAACCACCACCTTAGCCTTCCTTTAACCAGGAATAAGCTTAATACAAATAAGAACACTACAACGGCACCAATATAGGCGGGTGCTTCCACAATTGGTTGGTCTCCCCAATACATCGGTGCACTTCTGGCCTGCTCTAAAGCATCAATTGGAGAGGCTCCTAATGCAATGAAAGCTTTATACGTCTCAGAGTCCTTCCCTACGTCTTCATAACTGGCACCACCCATAAAATTAGGTATGAACAGGTTGAAGGATTCCTTAATCCCGTAGCTGTATTCGGTGATATAGCTTTTATCCAAACCTGTTGTCTCTGGGACCGTATTACCCTCGGCGTCTATACTTAGTTCACTTTTTCCCCTTGTACTCTCCTTAACATATTCCTGAGTAGCCAGAATATTCGTAGCATTTAAACCAACAGCCAGGACCGCAGCAACACATAGTATTCCGAGGGATTTAAAAAAATGTAGGACTCTTTTCTTTCTGTAAGCATCGATTAAATAGGCCAATCCTAAAACAATGACCAGCAACAGGAGGTAATATGTCATTTGAAAATGATTAGCAACCAATTCCAGGCCCAATGCAATACTTGTTAATAAAAAACCCAACAGGTAACGCCCTCTAAAGGTTAAAATAATGCCGGATATAACTAAGGGCATGTATGCAATCGCATGAGCTTTGGCGTTGTGTCCCACACCGAGAATTATTATGAGGTAGGTGGAAAACGCAAAAGCTAAAGAGCCAATAACGGCCAATTTGTAATCCACATTCAATGACAATAGCAGAACATAAAATCCAAGAAGATAAAGAAACAGGTAATCTGCTGGTCGAGGCAGAAATCGAAGGGCCAGATCAAGTTTTTTTATATAATTATGTGGATACTTAGCTCCTAACTGATAGGTTGGCATACCACCAAATGCACTGTTGGTCCAATAAGTTTCGGTTCCCTCACTCTTTGCAAATTCTTTTTGCTGCTGAGCCATGCCTATATAATGCATTATATCGCTCTGAAAAATCTTTTTGCCCCGTAAAACAGGGTTAAAATAGGCCAGGGAAATGACCACGAAACCCACTACTACAAGTGCATGTGGCCAATAACGTTTCAATTGCTCCAATATTCAATAATTGATAAAATGATTTGAAATTTACTTAAAATTTAAGGATATCGAAGGAAGTTTCTGGGGAATTAGGAAAATGTCTACTCTAGCTCTTCAAAATCAATATATTCGCCTACTTTTTTGTTGCTCTTTCTTCGGTTCTCTGGTACTTTGTCTATAGTCGTTTCACCCTCTTTTTCAGAATTCTTTTGAGAATAGCGTGGGGAGTTAAAATTCTGCTCAAATCGTTGCTCTGCCTTCTTAGCAACGAATCGAAGCAAAAAAGGTGCGAATATCCGTGCCAGAGTTTTGAGGCCCAGGTAGACCAGTAGTATGATTAAAAGCGTTTTTAACAAGCCCACAATTGATGTGAAATAAGTCATTTTTTTGTATTGCATAGCAAAAATACAATACTGCGTATTCAATAAGTCTTAATATTCTTAAAAAAATGTTTATTTGCCTATTTTTGCCATTAAACCATCACTGATGAAATGTTTTCGATTTCTATTACTGGCTCTTCTTTTAGTTAATTTTAAACCGGCCTTGGCTCAATACACCGATGTCATCAATTCTAACAGGCCAGGCGTATCCAAGAGTGCCTTCTCAGTAGGCACCAATGTACTGCAGTTTGAACTTGGGGGTAGAAGTGTCAAGGAAGAACATGTGCCTTTACAATACGAGGTATCAGGGTTCGCCATTAATTTCGCCGCTCGCTACGGATTGTTTTGGGAACAACTAGAGCTCAATGTTGAATTGGATTATCAGAATGATTCCTTTACCAGCAATACTACATCCTTACCCAATGACCAGTCCCGTGCTAATTTCAGATACTTAGCCATAGGTGCCAATTATTTAATTTACGACCCCTATAAATCAGAGGAGGATGAAGGACCAAATTTGAGAAGCTATCATGCAAACAATAGATTTCAATGGAAATGGCTAATTCCGGCCGTTTCTGTTTACGCCGGAGCCAATTACGATTCACCTGATAATCCTTATACTCCTTTTGGGGTTGAAGGTTTTAGTCCTAAAATACGACTGGCAACGCAAAATAACTTTTTTAATGGCTGGGTGTATGTAATGAACTTTAGTTATAGCCGGATCACTACAGATGATCCCGAATTTCAATACGTTTTAACCCTCACCAAGGGCATCAACTCCAGGTGGTCTGTTTTTGGTGAAATTCAGGGTATCAACAGTGATTTTTACGCGGATAACCTTTTTAGAATTGGAGGAGCTTACCTGCTAAACAGAAACTTTCAATTAGACACCAATATCACTTTCAATACAAAAGACACTCCATCTGTTTTTAGTTTTAGTTTTGGTGCATCCTACCGATTTGACTTTCACGATGACTCCAAGGCCATTGAAAAGGCGACAAGGAAAGCACTTGAAACAGAAAAACAATAGAAACTAAGCACCTTAATACCACCTTTATGATCGAGGTTAAAGAAATTTCTTCACAACGAGATAAAAAGACCTTTATAAAATTTCCTTTCAAGCTCTACGAAAATAACCCTTATTGGGTACCCCCTATTATTTCTCAGGAGCTGGAATCGTTTGATCCCAAGAAAAATCCCATTTTTAAGGATGCTCAGGCACAATTATTCTTGGCCTATAAAAATGGAGAATTGGTTGGAAGGGTTGCCGCCATTATCAACTGGCTGGAAGTAAAAAAGCAGGGGGTTCGAAAAATGCGCTTTGGATGGTTTGATTTTATCGATGATAAGGAGGTAAGTAAGGCCCTTTTGGATACTGTTTTTGAAATTGGCAGGAAACACGATCTTGAATTTGCAGAGGGTCCTGTGGGTTTTTCTAATCTGGATAAGGTGGGTGTTCTTTTTGAGGGTTTTGACTCCAAGGCATCCATGATGACCTGGTATAATGATCCCTACTATGTAAGACATTATGAAGAGTACGGATTTAAGACGGAAAAAGTTTATCAGGAAAGCAAATTTTACTTTCCAGATGCCAAACCTGATTCTTTTATCAAGGCAAAAGAACTCATCAGTAAACGTTATAAGGTAAGATCCCTGTATTTCAAAACCACGAAAGAATTAATGCCATATGTCGACGAAATGTTTGACCTCTTTAATGAATCTTACGCATCCTTATCTTCATTTGTTGAAATTACCGAACCGCAGAAGGAATACTTCAAGCGCAAGTTCATAAAATTTATCAATCCCGAATACATCAATTTCATCGTGAATGATGAGAACAAATTAATTGCTTTTGCTGTTGTGATGCCTTCCTTCTCCGACGCCATACAGGAAATCAAGGGCCGGCTATTTCCATTTGGTTTTCTCAAAATCTTAAAAGCGAGAAGAACAAGCCGGGACGCTATCTTTTACCTTATTGGCATTCACCCCAACTATCAAAGCAAAGGAATTCATACACTGATTTTCGCTTATTACTGGGAAATTCTGGGTAGAAAAAACATCGAGTATTGTTATCGAACGCCTGAACTAGTGGATAATACGTCCGCCATTCGGATCTGGAAGCATTTTAACGATACCGTATACAAACGCAGAAAAACGTATAAAATGATGCTATAAAAAAACCACCTCTTTCTGTAAAGGTGGCTTTTCATATTGCGGTTAGGACTATTTTATTCTCCCATTGCTGCCATCAAAGCTGCAGACATTCTTTTATAAGTACCATTGACCAGTCTATCCCTTATAGCATCAAAAGCATCTAAGGTTTCTTCTACATCCTTGAGTGTATGCGTTGCAGTAGGGATCATTCTTAATAAGATCAAACCTTTGGGGATCACTGGATATACCACTATAGAGCAGAATATTCCATGATTTTCACGCAAGTCCTTTACTAAAGCCATTGCCTCTGGGATACTTCCTTTAAGATATACCGGGGTGACACAACTTTGTGTGGTTCCAAGGTCAAAGCCTCTTTCTCTCAAACCAGACTGAAGCGCATTGACATTTTCCCACAGTTTGGCTTTCAATTCCGGCATGGTTCTCAACATTTCAAGCCGCTTTAAAGCACCAACCACTAGCTGCATTTGTAATGATTTAGCAAACATTTGAGATCTCAGATTGTATTTGAGATAGTCAATAATTTCCTTATCACCCGCGATGAAGGCTCCCGTACTAGCTAAGGATTTGGCAAAAGTTGCGAAATAAACATCAATCTGGTCCTGAACTCCTTGTTCTTCACCAGCACCGGCACCCGTAGCACCAAGGGTTCCAAAACCATGTGCATCATCGACCAGAAATCTAAATTTATATTTCTTTTTGAGATCTACTATTTCTTTGAGTTTACCCTGCTCACCTCTCATTCCAAAGACACCTTCAGAAATGACTAAAATCCCTCCGCCTGTCTGTTCGGCCATTTTAGTAGCGCGTTCAAGATTTTTTTCCAGGCTTTCAATGTCATTATGTTTATATGTGAACCGTTTACCCATATGCAGTCGTACACCATCTATAATACACGCATGCGAATCAACATCGTAAACAATAATATCGTCCTTGGCCACTAAAGCGTCTATGGTGGACATGATTCCCTGATAACCGAAATTTAAAAGGTAAGCTGCCTCTTTACTGACAAAATCAGCCAATTCGTTTTGAAGTTGCTCATGCAGACTTGTATGACCAGACATCATTCTCGCTCCCATAGGATAAGCAGAGCCGTATTCCCTCGCAGCTTCGGCATCCGTTTTCCTCACCTCTGGATGATTAGCTAAACCTAAATAATCGTTGATACTCCATGTGATTACCTCTTTACCCTGAAATAGCATCCGATTTGAAATCTGTCCTTCTAATTTTGGGAAAACAAAATACCCTTCAGCCTGTGATGCCCACTTCCCTAGTGGCCCTTTGTCTCTGTATATTTTATCAAATAAATCCTTCATTCTGCTCAACGCTTTCAATTAATAAGTTGTCCCTACCAGTCCAATTCAACCTTAAATCGTTGATCAAGCAAACTGGCAAACTCGGCAAAATTAATATTTAATCTTTTGACTGCATAATTATATTCAATATTCTATTCACCATCTTTTTAACAGAAAAACCTGTTAAGCCGGAGACCTAACAGGTTTTTTAATGAGAAAGGTTAGTTAGTTTATTTTACATATTCTATAGCATCCTTTAATTGAGACATAGAATCAAAAAAGCCTTGTTTGTCCATCCACGAATCATTGTAAATTTTACTCATGTAACGAGAACCATGATCTGGAAACACGACTACCACTACATCTTCATCATGAAAGTAGCCGTCCTCATTTAGTTGCTTTATGGCCTGCATCGCAGCACCACTTGTATATCCAACAAACAGACCTTCTTTATTCGAAATTTCCCTTGCGGTATGAGCACTGTCTTCATCGTTCACTTTCACAAACGTATCAATAGCATCAAAATCCGTTGCTGAGGGAATAAGATTCTTACCCAGTCCCTCTATCCGATAAGGATAAATCTCTTTTTCATCAAATTCTTTGGTCTCGTGGTATTTTTTTAGGACGGATCCATAGGCATCAACACCAACAATTTTAATATCGGAGTTCTTTTCCTTTAAATACCGGGAAATACCAGAAATAGTTCCTCCAGTTCCACTGCAGGCCACAAGATGGGTGATTTTTCCTTGGGTTTGATTCCAAATCTCAGGGCCTGTCGTCTTGTAGTGGGCCTCGATGTTTAGTTCATTAAAATACTGATTGATATAAATCGACCCCTCAATTTCATTGTGGAGACGTTTTGCAACCTCGTAATAAGACCTAGGGTCATCTGCAGGTACGTTGGCAGGACAAACATATACCTGAGCTCCCATGGCTTTGAGCATATCAATTTTATCCGGTGAGGACTTTGAACTTACCGCTAAAATACATTTGTAGCCTTTTAAAATACTCACCATCGCCAGACTGAACCCGGTATTACCGGATGTCGTTTCAATAATGGTATCACCCTTGGTCAGAATACCTTTGTTTTCTGCCTCTTCTATAATGTGAAGCGCGATGCGATCTTTTGCAGAATGACCTGGATTGAAGCCCTCAACTTTTGCCAGATAGGATCCTCTGAGGTTAGAAGTGATCTGATTTAATTTAATTATTGGGGTATTACCTATAAGTTGCAATACATTATCAAAAACTCTGTTTTTTTGATCCATACCTTAAATTTTAAGAATTAAGGATGCCCTTAGTTCTTAGATTTAATTGGCAAAATTAGTATTTTTTTTTAACCCTACTGCGTTATTCCCTCCAAATCAAAAAGAAACACAAACTCTTCGGCGTGTTCTTTAAGAGATTCGAAGCGACCAGATGCACCTCCGTGGCCGGCTTCCATATTGGTCCTGAGCAGGATTTTATGATTTCCCTGGTTAGCTGCTCTTAATTTAGCTACCCATTTTGTCGGCTCCCAAAACTGAACCTGAGAGTCGTGTAATCCACTCGTAACATACAGGTTTGGGTAAATTTGTTGTTTTACGTTATCATAAGGTGAATAAGACTTCATGTAGTCATAAAATTCCTTCTGGTTAGGGTTACCCCATTCATCGTATTCACCGGTGGTTAGAGGAATGCTGTCATCGAGCATTGTTGTCACGACATCTACAAAAGGAACTGCGGCAATCACTCCATTGTATAAATTCGGAGCTTCATTAATGATCACACCCATTAATAACCCCCCGGCACTGCCTCCCATAGCATATAAATGATTTGGTGAGGTGTATTGAAGTTCAATTAGTGCTTTTGAGCAATCAATGAAATCACTGAAGGTATTTTTCTTTTTTAGAAGTTTTCCGTCTTCATACCATGAACGCCCTAAATATTCACCACCTCTAACGTGGGCTATTGCATAAACAAATCCACGGTCTAAAAGGCTTAGGCGGACTGAAGAAAAATAAGGATCTACCGTTGACCCATAACTTCCATAGGCATAAAGTAAAAGAGGATTTTCCGCATTTAGCTCAATACCTTTTCTGTATACTATCGAAATTGGGATTTTAGTTCCATCCTGGGCCTTCGCCCAAACCCGTTCTGAGCAATAATTTTCTTTATCGAATGTGCCTCCCAACACCTCCTGTTCTTTAAGAACTTTGGAAATTTTTGACTTCAAATCAAACTCAATGACTGAAGCTGGAGTAGTCAGGGCATTGTAATGATACCTTAACTTTGTGGTGTTAAATTCTACATTGATACCCGTATAAGCCATGTAAGTTTCGCTCTCAAAAGGAATATAGTAGTCCTCTGCTCCATCCCAGCTCAATACTCTCAATTTATTTAATCCGTTACTGCGTTCGGAAAGAACCAGGTAATCCCTGAAAATATCAACCCCCTCGATCAACACGTTATTCCTATGGTCGATCAGGTCCTCCCACTGGTCCATTTCAGTGTGCTCAGTTGAAGTTCTCATTAGCTTAAAGTTCTGAGCTTTATCTTTATTTGTAAGGATATAAAAGTGATCTTCATAGTGAGAAATACTGTATTCCAGACCACGCACCCTTTTACTGAACAGTTTGAATTTCCCTAGCGGTGTGTCTGCATTCAGGAACTGATATTCATTGGTCATAGTACTATAGGATGTAATGATCAGGAATTGTCTGGATTTTGTTTTGTATATCGTTACTCCAAAAGTATTGTCTTGCTCCTTAAAAACTAAATGGTCCGCATTGGTCCTGATATTGTGTCTGTAGACCTCCGCACTTCGTAAGGTCACCGGGTCATTTTTCGTGTAGAATAGTGAAGTATTGTCATTACCCCATGATGAAGATCCGGTGGTGTTTTCAATTTTATTGTTGAGAATTTGCCCCGATTCCAAATCCTTTATTCTAATGGTGTATTGCCGACGCCCTGTAAAATCAGTACCAAAAGAGACTCTTTTATTGTCTGGACTTACACTAATTCCAACTAATTTAAAATAAGTATGACCTCTGGCCATCTCGTTACAATCGAAGAGAATCTCCTCTTCAGCACTAAGAAATTCCTTTTTCCTTGTATAAATTGGGTAATCTTTACCTTTTTCAAAACGAGTAATGTACCAATAGCCATTGTACTTATAAGGAACGGAGGCGTCGTCTTCCCTGATCCTCGACTTCATTTCCTGAAACAAGGCATCTTTGAATGATCTGGTATGTTCCAGCATGGCATCACAATAAGTATTTTCATCTCTTATATATTGCAGTACTTGAGGATCTTCACGATCTCTTAACCACAAGTAGGGATCCACTCGCTTATCACCATGCATGGTCAAGACTTCAGGTTTAGTTTTAGCAACTGGTGGCCTGTTCATTGTTTTTTTCATTGTTCTTTAAATCAGGGGTGCAAAAAGGATGGCAATTTACTAATTTTGCAGAGATCAAATTTTTAAATCTATATTGGTATGTTTGGAGACATGATGGGTATGATGAATAAACTGAAAGAAGCGCAAAAAAAAGTTGAAGAAACAAAAGAGCGACTCAATACTATTATGATAGATGAATCCAGCTCCCAAGGCGAAATAAAAGTTACAGTTACTGCCAATAGAAGTATTAAATCTATCGACATTGACAGCGCCCTTTTAGAGGACAAAGAAATACTGGAAGACTTCTTAATTCTTACTCTTAACAAGGCCCTTGACAAAGCAAATGCTGTCAACGAAGCAGAAATGGCTGCTGTTGCAAAGGAAGGGATGCCTGATATACCCGGTATGGATCTATTTAAATAACTGGTAAAATCTCCAAGACTTTAGCGTGCATTTCATCTGTATAATCTAAATGGGTAACCATTCTTAGTTTATTACTACCCATTCCAATGATTGAGATGTGGTGTTTTCTAAGTTGCTCAAGGTAAGCAGACTCATCCAGATCGTCATTTAATTCAAAAATGATGATGTTGGTCTCAATAGGTTCAACAAGCTTTATTTTCGAAGATTTCTCCAGAGCCAGACCAATTTCTTTCGCCTTTAAATGGTCCTCTTCAAGACGGTCTAAGTGTTGGTTCAATGCATAAATTCCTGCTGCAGCAAGGTATCCGACCTGACGCATACCTCCTCCAAGAATTTTTCGCACTCGTATCGCCTTTTCCATAAGCTCCTGTTTTCCTAACAGAATCGATCCAACAGGACAACCCAGCCCTTTGCTCAGGCAGACCGAAATGGTATCAAATATTTTTCCATATTGTTTCGGAGTTTCATTCTTCGCAACCAGAGCATTCCACAATCTGGCGCCGTCCAAATGAAAGCCTAAGTGGTGCTCATTTGCCAATTGTCTTAGTTTTAAGAGCTCCTTAAAATCCCAACAGGCACCACCTCCTTTATTGGTAGTGTTCTCAATTTCTATTAGGCTAGTTAAAGGACTGTGGTAAAAATCGGGTGGATTGATCGCTGCCTTAGCCTGTTCCATTGTGAACATTCCTCTATGACCATCCACAAGTTTACAGGAAATACCGCTGTTAAATGAAGCCCCACCACCCTCATAGTTGTAAATGTGAGCGTATTTATCGCAAATCACCTGCTCGCCCGGATTCGTGTGAAGTTTCAAAGCTGCCTGATTTGCCATACTTCCTGTTGGAAAAAATAAGGCTACATCCATACCAAACATCTCTGCTAAGTGTTCCTCCAAAGCATTAACGGTTGGATCTTCCTTGTACACATCATCACCAACAGAAGCAGACATCATAGCATCTAACATACCTTTTGTTGGTTTGGTTACCGTATCGCTTCTTAAATCTATCTTCATTTTAATTAGGGTTATATGAGCACTCATCCATTCCTATTGGTGAACCATCTGGAATCTTTGGAGTTGAATATAGTTCGAATTCCTCAGGCTCTTCCATGAAATTATGGATCTGTCTTAAAAATTCTTTGGCGTACACATCATTTGAGTTTTTCAAAGTGGACTCAGCCAGTTCCTTTAAGGCCTCATAAGCATAAGCCTTTACCTCAAAATAGGCCTTCTCTGAAACTGCCAGATGCATCAAATATTTGAGCACATTACTCTGGAACTGGTGCTGTATGGTTTGTAGATACAAATCTTTGTAGGAAACATCGAAACCAGTGGCAATGGTTTTATCTAATAGGTCTTTAAGGCTCAATTGTTGGGAGTCCAAAGCCTTTTGTAAAACCATTCTGTTCATCCTTTCCGGGTGAAGCAATAATCTTAGAGTAAAATCGCTCGCTGTATTTGCAGCACTTATTGGATCAAAACCAACGGTTGTTTTTCCTTTGAAAGACTCTCTCGTTTTACCGTATGTGTAGGCCCTTGGTGGAAAGAGCTTCAAAATCGATTTTGGGATGGCTAATTGTCGGGCAGAACACGATTCCAATATCAAATCCAAGGTTTCCTTCTGTACCGCCGGATCTATAGAATGCACAATTGTTTGTCCATCTCCTTTTGTCGCATAATTATAATCTAATCCAGCTACCAGTTTTATAGCTGCCTCTACCTGATAGCGGTGATAAAAATAGAGAGGAACAAATAAATCTTCGAGTACTGTAAAGGGTTGGGAAGACTTTATATTGTGTTCAGAAAAAGCATTTATTGCTGTACTTCTTACATCTAATACAAGCTTCAATTCTTCAGCAGGAGTCGACCCATTGTCCCATAAATGTGCATACAAATGGGCACCACTTTCTGCTCTGGCATCTGTATCTGAAATGAAACGAAGGCCATCTTTTTGGGCATTCATCAAAATTTGTTCGAGGGCCTCTTGTTCATCAGTTTCGTCCTCAAAATGGGAATAGCTGTAGGCCACAGTGACTTTATCCCAATCCCCTATCCCAACATCATATGCATCAGTAAAGTCGATGGTTCCATCTTTTACTCTTATCATGGGGTGAGGATAATCCATAACAGAGGCTCTGGCTCTAGTACTTGCCGCAAAATTATGGGTAAATCCAAGCGTGTGCCCTACTTCATGAGCACTGAGTTGTCTGATTCTTGCCAAGGCCATTTCAAGCATGGGCTGATAGTTGTCATCTGACGTCATAAAAGGCTCTTTCATAAGTGCCTGCGCTATTAAAAAGTCCTGTCTAATTCGCAAACTACCAAGGCTTACATGGCCCTTGATAATTTCCCCGGTTCTCGGATCAGTGACGCTTGCTCCGTAACTCCATCCGCGCGTCGACCTGTGCACCCACTGAATAACATTGTAGCGACAGTCCATGGGGTCTGCGTCCGTCGGTAATAGTTCTACTTTAAAAGCATTTTTATAACCTATCGCTTCAAAGGCTTCATTCCACCAGGAAGCTCCCTCCAGAAGTGCAGATCGTATGGGTTCAGGTGTACCAGGATCCAGATAATAAATAATCGGTTCTTTAGCCTCACTGACCGCTGCAGTGGGATCTACTTTTTCCAACCGATGTCTTATCACAAAGCGTTGGGTCATATCTTCATGTATTGGAGCAGCATAATCTTTATAACTCATTGAAATAGCTCCACTTCTTACGTCAAACGTTCTAGACTTATACCCTTCATCAGGAAGCTTTACAAACGATTGATGCTGAATGACCGATACTATGGATGATGATGGACTTACAGTCTTCAACTGACTTCCTGTTGGCTGACCTTTAAACGTAAGAAGACTTTCAAACTCTACATTCTCCGGAAATGCTTTCGTTCGTTCCATAAGCAAAGCACTTTTACTCTGATCCAGTTGAAAAGATCCTTCTTTCTTCGCCTTAAGTACCTGAACAATTCTATTTGAATCAGAAATTAAAAAGGGCGTGAGATCTATGATAAAAGTTCCATTGGACTCCTCTAGAATTTTAAAGCCAAAGAGAACTGATTTTGCAAATGCCTGCTCAACACTTCTGGCTTCAGGTTCATAATCAGAACCAGCCCGATACATGAGATTAGGTTGTACCATTAGAATCTTGTTTCCGGCACGTTCAAATCGCAGCAGACTGGTGCCCCCCAATTTTCCTCTATCGAGACCAATATCGTTACTTCCTATACCGGTGGCCAAAGACCTGACGTATAAAAAATCTTCATTAAGCCTGTCAATCTTCAGGAAAATTTTATCAGTTTCCTGCTCGTAGTAAAAATCATAAAACCCAGAATAGGTGATCAAACCTTTTTTTTCCATTACCTGCGCTGAGATCGCGGTAGCAAGGATTAAGGATACTAGGGAACAAATGATGTTTTTCATAGGTAATTTTTAAGAAGTTAAAGCTACATAAATTCCTAAAAATATTGAGGTTCTTTATGAGCCTTGGAAAGTGACCATTATATTTGCATCAAAGTAAAAAGAGAATGATAACATCAGATCAAATCAAAGACCTTAACACCCGCCTTGACGCACTAAGGCACTATCTTTGACTTAGATGCGAAATTAATTGAAATTACCAACGAAGAAGAGCAGACCTTCGATCCAGACTTCTGGAATGACTCGAGCAAGGCAGAAGTTATTATGAGGTCCATTCGGGAGAAGAAGTCCTGGGTGAACGCTTATGAAGAAGCCAAATCATTTGTGGAAGATCTGGAGGTGATTTATGATTTTTTCAAGGAGGATGAAGCCACATCTGAGAACGTTTCGGATCGCTACAACATTGCCTTAAACGCCATTGAGAAACTAGAATTCAAAAACATGTTATCTGACGAAGCTGACAATCTAAGCGCAGTCCTTCAGATTACAGCAGGAGCAGGTGGTACGGAGAGCTGTGATTGGGCTAGTATGCTCATGCGCATGTACATCATGTATGCCGAAAAAAACGGTTACAAGGTCAAAGAGTTGAACCTTCAGGAAGGAGATGTTGCCGGAATCAAGACGGTGACCCTAGAACTAGAGGGCGATTACGCCTTCGGTTGGTTAAAAGGTGAAAACGGGGTCCATCGACTTGTCAGAATTTCACCCTTTGACAGTAATGCAAAGCGACACACCAGCTTCGCATCTGTGTATGTATATCCTTTAGTTGATGACACAATAGAAGTTGATATCAATCCGGCTGACATTGAGATCACCACCGCAAGATCCAGTGGTGCAGGTGGCCAGAATGTTAATAAGGTTGAGACCAAGGTACAACTCACACATAAGCCTACAGGTATTCAGATCTCCTGTTCAGAGACCAGGTCGCAGCACGATAACCGTGCTCGGGCCATGCAGATGTTAAAATCCCAACTCTATGAAATAGAATTGCAGAAGCAGATGGCCCAACGTGAAGATATTGAGGCAAGCAAAATGAAAATCGAATGGGGTTCTCAGATACGTAATTATGTCATGCACCCCTATAAACTGGTGAAGGACGTACGCACCGCTCATGAAACGGGAAATGTGGATGCAGTCATGGATGGGGACCTAGAACCCTTTTTAAAGGCCTATTTAATGATGATGGGTCAGAAGAACGAAATAAGTGAATAAGCAATGATACAGATTTATCATAACCCCAGATGCTCCAAATCCAGACAGGGAGTAACTTTTTTAAAGGAAAAGAACCTGCCTTACGAAGAAGTCAGATACCTGGATCAGGGATTAACCACTGATGAACTTAAAGGACTTCTCAAAAAGTTAAATTGTTCAGCAATGGAGTTGATAAGAACCAATGAAGCCGTTTGGAAATCCGAGTATAAGGATAAAGAAATGGGCGAAGAACAATTAATTAAGGCAATGGCAAGCAACCCAAGGCTTGTGGAAAGACCCGTCGTGGTGAATGGAGAAAAAGCAGTAGTTGCAAGACCAACAGAAAGAATAAATGAAATCATCTAATATGAAAAGATCACTAATAGCTACTACCATAGTTATACTCATAGGCTTAGGCCAGTTTAGCTTTGCACAAAGAAGATCGAGTGTTCCTCCTGCTAAACCTACAGAACAAGAGATTGAAAAGAGAAAGCGAATGATGGAGGAACGTCAGGAGGAGTATGTAGATAATTTTTTATCTACACTTGAAGCTGATGATTTTCAAAAAGCAGTTGTTAAACAATATCTGGATAGTTATGTTGAGGAGAAAATCAGAATTTACAAAACCAATTTCTCCATAGATAAGGCAAGAAAAGACGCCATAAAGCAACTCAATGAAAGCCATTTTTCTGATCTTAAAGAATTGATCTCAGAGGATGACATGCAAAAGATCAAGGAATTCAGTCAGGGCGAATTTGACGATTCAGAGGTCAGGAAAAAGAAAAAAAAGAAAAGGAAGAATAAGAGCCGTTGATTTAGTGGATTTTCAAACAATAATGTCCGTCTTTTTTCGCTTCTCTGCTCGTGCAGAAGCCATGTAATTCTATACCTGGTATGTCGGATTAGGAATACAACCTAAGGTCTATGACGAATCTCATATTTACCGGTTATTTTTTTTTCTACTTTGGCTGAATGAATACAATAGCTCAGCGCATTGCCGATTTTCTCAAAGATTTTCCTCCTTTTGAATTTCTGGATAAAACTGAGCTCATCAATATTGCGTCATTCGCTGAAGTTATTCACCTGGAAGCAGAGGATTTTGTATTCAGGATAAACCAACCCATTCCAGAGTATTTCTATGTTGTTAAAAATGGAGCTGTGGGTTTGTACAGCGCTGAAGGGCAACTGGTAGATCAATGCGACGAAGGGGATCTGTTTGGGTTAAAAGCACTGTTAAGACAAGGGACCTACATGCTGGAAGCAAAGGCGGTTGAAGAAACCGTTTTATATACGGTATCTTCTGAAGTTTGGGAAACGCATATCCTAAGGAACCCGAAAGCCGCTGCTTTTTTGATGAGTAGTATGGCCTCTAATTCCAGAGGTAAATTAAATGCGGGGATTACTTTCAATCCAGATGTAGAGCAAACTATTCAGGAACTGCAAACTGCCGATTATTCAAAGGATCCGATAACCTGTCATTCCGACACCTCCATACAGGAAGCAGCTCAAATTATGACCCGCCAAAAAGTAGGCTCTATAGTCATCGTGGATAAGAATCGACCGTTGGGGATCATTACAGATAAAGACCTGAGAACAAAGGTAGCCACCGGACTAGTTGGAATTTCTGAAGAAGTTTCAAAGATCATGTCCTCACCCGTACTGACCTTTCCTGAAAATATTACTGTAGCTCAGGCGCAGCTGGCCATGCTCCGTCATAAAATCACTCATCTGTGCATTACAGAAGATGGGACCGTAAACTCTAATCTTAAGGGTATTTTATCTGAACATGATATTATTGTGTTGAGAGAAATGACCGCAGCAAGCCTTGTTAAGGAGATCAAACGCAGTAAGGGAGCGGAAGAACTTCGTGTTATACGAAAAAAGGCCGAAAGTCTGTTACAAAATAACATTGAACAAGGAGCGCCAATCGACTATATTGGGAAACTACTTTCGGCAATTAACGATACCATTACTCAAAAGGTTATTGATATTAACATCAATCAGTTAGGCCAAGCACCTTGTAGCTTTGCATGGCTTGCCATTGGAAGCCAGGGACGACAGGAACAATTGTTAATGACCGACCAGGATAATGCCTTGATATTTGAAAACACCTCAGAAAGCAATTATGCCGAAGTCAAAAAATACTTTTTAAAACTGGCCGAAGAGGTAAATGAATCTTTAGCTGTTGTTGGTTTTGAACCTTGTCCTTCTCTAATGATGGCCAGTAATCCTCAATGGTGTCAGTCAGTCTCTAAATGGGCAAATACATTTGAAGGTTGGATTACCCATCCAGATGAAAAAAAATTAATGTTGTGTACGATATTCTTTGATTTTGAAAGTGTTTACGGTAGTCAGAAGCTTATTCAGCAGTTATCAGAATCCATTTTTAATTCCATTGAAAAAAACACTATTTTTCTGAATTATCTAGGGAGAAACGCCCTTCAAAACCCTCCACCATTAAGTTTTTTTAGACAATTTTTGGTGGAAGAAAGTGGTAAACACAAAGACCAATTCGATATTAAAGCCAGAGCCATGATGCCTTTAGTGGATGCAGCGAGATTATTAATACTTGCTCACAATATCAAGTCCGTGAACAATACCATTGAACGTTATCTCAGACTAGCAAAACTAGAACCACAAAATGAGGATGTTTATCTATTTTGTGCAGAATCATTTAAGGACTTACTCCGCTTTAGAACCCAACAAGGCCTCAAACATCAAGACTCGGGTCGGTTTATTGAACTAAAAACCCTTAATAAAGGAGATAAGTTAAAGCTTAAAAGGAGTTTTAAGGCCATCAAACAGATTCAAGGACTCATTCAAACAAGGTATAAACTATCTCAGTTAATGTAATATGGCTTGGTTTAAGAAGACATCTTATCCAGAATACTGGAAGAATTATGCCAATTGCTTTAAAGACGGGCAAACTCAAGCCATTGAAGCGCTGAGATTTGTAGTATTTGATACCGAAACCACCGGATTGAATACAAGGAAAGACCGAATTCTTTCCATTGGTTGCGTCGGGGTTTTAAACTTAAAAATTAAAGTATCAGATCAATTTGAAACCTATCTGATACAGAAGCTGTCTCTTAT